>CAZBJM010000071.1:0-9416 GCA_964492225.1 uncultured Methanosarcinales archaeon | reverse complement strand
GCATGTACGAACATTTTACTTATGTTTGGCGAAAGTACCCTGAACGACCCCGCATAATCGCCGGGATGTTCCACCAAATAATGCATCATAGCCCGTTCATACCTGAGACGCAGAGGATAATCCTTAAGTCCCTGTACAAAATCCCTGGATTCCCACACAAGATCACGGACCGCCCTAACATCATCTGGTTCATCTGGGAACGATTTTGCAATATATGTCATTGCAGCCATTTCGAGATCCCCTTGTAAGATCTCATAGCCCACCAGATGGGTAACAGGCCGTATAGCACCAAAACGTTGTATCCCAAAGAAGTTCGGTACTCCTCCATAGCTCATTATCTGAGAACCTATCCCCCTTAATAGATTTCCAAGTTCCTCTGCATCGTATGAAATATCCCTTATAGTAATTATGAACTCATTACCTGTAAGGTCCCCAAGTTCAACTGACCGCTCGGACCTACCTATTACCTTCAGTTCAACATCCTTAAGGTAGAAGCCATCAAGAGCAACTTTATCCATGTCGTAGATACTTATCTTCTGTGTTGTCTTTGCCCTTTTATCTTTTGTACCTGCAAAACCGATACGCTTCTGGCTGATACCAAGCTTTCTGGACATATCCCTGATGAGATGATGCATATCCCAGTTGGATTTGGTAAGCTCCAAGATCAGCTGTTTTCCCGAATCGCCTTCTGTACGATTACTGATCTCTTTTACTATGAAATCCTCGACCTCCTGCCTGAGCACGCCACCGACACCGGGCAATGAAGTTGAGTATAGTTCTATCCCTATCTGCTTTTCCACAGATGCTATGTTCATTTTATCTCCTGTACCTTAGGTGCAATATCAATTACAATGACCTTTGATGTATTCTGGAAGGTCCATCCATCTTTAACAGGTGCTGTGTCTGCAGGTAATCCTCCAGCGTACACACTTGAAGTAGGGTCCATCATCAACCATGCACCATATTCATCACTGACGTAATACACAGGCAGGTCGCCATAGTACTGGCGCACAGCTTCGACGATGTCTGTTGTATCTGTCCCATGCCCGATATAGACAGCTGCAAAGGCATGGTTGTCGGTGATGTATATCCTGGAGCTACCGCCAATGGACTCCACGAGGGAGGCCAACAGTATAGCATGGTCTTCACAATCTCCAGCACCTGTCTCCAATGACTCCGCGGGAGTGGACCACATATCACTGCCTCTTGGGTCACTTATGTACTCAAGTCGGTCCTTAGAATCGTCAAAGATGGAACATATCTGATATATGTTATATTGACCAGGGTATTTTTTAGCAGATCCTGCCGCCACTTTCCGTACACCTGCATCGAAAGGTTCTATCTTGCTGTTCATCCTATCAAATATCTTCCAGGGATTATGGATGTATTCAGGGGTTTCAACCTGCACCGCTTGATCCACATCAACTGTGAATTCATCAAAATACTGTCTTCCATAGTCATACCATTGATTGGAAGTCGTCCTCACCATGAGAGATATCCCTAATTTCAGTATGAGCTTCTCTGCATTATCCGATGTATGCAGCACTGCAATGTTCCCCAGCTTCTTTTTTTCTCCCGGGTTTAGGCCAATACCGGTCTTCTGTCCATACCACCTATTTGTGTCCACGTCAAGCAAACCGATATCATAGGCAAATATGTCGCTATCACCTATATTCTCAATATATATACCAACAACCCCCCCTCCATCTTTATAGACCACACTATAATGATAACTGCTTAACAATTGGTAGCCTGGAGAATTTGCTACCACTCCCGGCATGGGTTTGCTGGTGTATTTGAGTGGTGGATATGCTGGCACGACTGGGACTGTGAGTTTCAATGGGTCTAGATGATAACTTCCCACCTGGTGTACTTCAGATGATGGAGCGAGGTACCCATATATCCTCTGCAATGGTTCTGAGAGGCTTTCCACAGGAAAGTAGGTACCAGTGATGAATGCTATTGCTATCAATATGATCAAAGAGGTTTTCGATAGATCCATTCAACACCTGTTCATCTTTATGGAACTAGAGCAATTTCAGGTTCCCTGTTATTTTATTTAGTTCATCCTCTCTGGCAGGCCCGATCCCAAGAACGGTTATTGTGCCTGGTTTTATCTCCGTGAGGCCTGCATCTTGTATCAGAGCAGTGGCTATGTTCAGTTTTCTTGCAAGCTCCTTGAGCTCAAAAAGTGCGGGAGTATTGGGTACACGGAGCACTACCTTCTTTTGCCCTCCCTCTTTCCATTTTTCCAGAGTGGACCTGTCAGCCCATTCAGCCGATGAGACCGCCGCGTGGGCAACTTGGACGGCCAATTTTCCAGGGGATAACTTCAGGTCATCTCTGACTATTATGCATTGTTTGTACTCTACCATTTTTATTCATCCATGCTTAGAGTTTTAACCTATATGAGATTTGCTTTTTGTCCTTTATTTCCTGAAGATGTTGTCCTTAAAGACGTTCAATGATAGCTTCCATTATACATTCAGTCACATCTATCCCCCATGCCTTAAAGATACCTGCACCTGAGGGAGTACCATTGACCTCCAGTAGCATAGAAGTATCGTTTCCCTCAATAAGATCAACACCTGCAAATACAGCCCCAAGGGCATCAGATGCTTCTTCACAGATCGTTCTTTGTTCATCGCTAAGAATGCACTTGTGGGCACTGCCTCCTTGACTCAGGTTGTTGAGCCACCATCCGGGAGTAGCCTTACGGTATATAGCAGCCCTTACCTTTCCATCGACCACAAAGACCCGAATGTCCCTACCTTTATTTTCCACAAACTCCTGTATGTAGAGCATACCCTTCTCCTCAATAAGGGAAGCTACCAGGTCTTCAGCATGCATCGTATCCCTTGTACCATCCGGCCTAATGACCTCTCCATTGCTTATGCGATGGATACCTATCCCCTTGTATCCGAAAACCGGCTTGAGAAGTGCATCACCGAATGAGTCAATTACACTCATAGCAGCTTTTGCATCCTGGACCAGCTTTGTTGCTGGTGTAGGTAAGCCAGCCTTGGAGAGGAGGTATGACGTGTAATACTTGTTTGCAGCGTTCTGGATAGTAGATGGAGGATTTGCAATAAGCACTCCTTCCTGTTCAAGCTGCCGGAGTATGTCGAAGCGAAAAGTTACAGCATCGTTCTTTCCAGTCCCCATGTCGCGTACTATAAGAGCATCCAATGTCCTGAGGTCTGTTCCATTTATGGTATACTCTGGATCAATATCGATGGATGCCTCTGCCTGTCTTAGGTCAAAGGCTTGGGGCTCCATCCCATATCTCCTTACAGTTCCAATGAATGCAGATGCGGTCCAGTCCGCAGGGTCTGTGATAGCAATTCCTATCTTCTTCATAGCCTTAACCATCCTGTTCAATATCATTACATGTACAATGGATAAAGCCATTCCCAGTCAAAGCAAAAGAAAGCATTGGAGTGTGAGTTACAGGTCCTACAGAAAAGCTTCTTGGGAGTTTGAGATCTCTGTGAGCGAACCTACTAGATACCTCAAACCCCTCAATGTTGAGGGGTGCTTATCCTGAAGGAGCCATTCAATACCATCCCCCGGAGCTTTTCTGCGAGATGCAGGGCCCTTTTCCTATCAGACTGCCTCAATACAATAGGCACTGCATGCATATGTCCCTCCATTTCAAAGGAAAGGCTTCCCAGTCTTGCGCTGAACACATTTCCCGGACATACAGAGGAGCAAAGACCACAGTTGAAGCAGAGATATCGGTCCATTGAAAGTACCCCATTATTGTATCCAATGGCACTCAAAGGGCATTGTTGTGCAGCCATACAGGGTTCACATCTAAGACAGGAAGATGGATCAAATCTTACAGCAAGATCTGTATTCCTCCATCCATCTGCATAAGTGCTGCTTCCAATTGCCATGCGTTTGTCCACATCCATTACAGGCATTGGGATATCTTTATCGGTCAGCAACATGGCATCAAGTACTGTATCACTAATGACAGGAATGGCCATCGCCCAGGATACAATGCACTCGGGTCCTGCGGCTGTGGAGAAACCTCCCATGAGCTCTGGGTCCATATCATGCATATCAGCAAAGCCTGCAAGATTCGGTTTTGATGGACTGCTGCGTGTCCCTTCCCCAATGACAAAACCTTGTGCACCGTTTATGAGGATACCCGTCCCAACACCAATGGTCTCAAGGTGTGGATCGTTCTTCAGAGGATTGAGATGACCACAACCTGAAAAGGTTGCAGCTTTCATAGAAGGCATGAACTCTGTAGCGTGGAAGATAGATCTGACCGGTCTGTCTGAGCAGTTCACAAAAGCAGAATAGTTCATGAAGGCATTCCTTGTGGAATGGAGCCTTGCATGGGGCATTTCATCCAGGTCCACATCTGTCATGAATTCGGCATTGTCTTCGGTGCTGACTGTAAGCTCTATATCCTTCCTCTCTACCATATCACGGAAAAGATGACCTGCCCCGTATGCCGGGTCAGTTTGCGAGCGTGCTGTGCCAAAGACCATCATATCCAGCACTCCTAGGCTTTCATTGGGACATGGACCCACATGTGCAGGCACATCATTCAGGAGAACATTTACTGCCCTTTTGAAATGGAAGGGAGCCTTTACAGGAAAGGAGAGCACTGCATAAGTGCCGCTCATCACAGCCCGGGTGGCCGTTGTGACCACATCCACGTCCCGGAGGGTCACCTCTTCACCTCGTTCCACCCGCTCACAAAGTTCCTGCGAGCTCAATACAACAGCACTTTTATTTTCTATCCTATTCCGGATATCATCGATAGAGCGCTTCAAAACAATTCACCGTATCCACTCTTTATAGGGAAATGATGATGCTGTGATACTTGCCGACCCTTATCAGTCAAGACCTAGGATACTTGCCAATTCAAGTCCTTCACTGCCGATCTCAGAAAGCCTGTTGAAGGCATCCTGTTTTGCAATATATTTCTCGGTACGTGTTCCGTCTGAGGCCTCGACCTTAATGGTTATCTCTGTCTTGACATAGCCCCGCTCAAGGGACTCCCTGACGACCTCACCATATTGTTGTGCTATCAACTTAAGACAGTCAAAGATCTCATTATGGCGGATGGCATCCTTCCCGTCCAGCATGATTTGCGTGAGCGTCTGTGTCCTTATGAAAAGCTTCACGTACTTGCCCAGTTCATCCATCAGACTGTCTATGCTTTCCAGTTTGACCGATTTTATAAGGGTATCATCAGCTGTGATGTCGGTTTCACCAAATATGATCAACCTGTTATCATCCGTGCAATTGATCCTGAGTTGCAGGTCCTTTTTCCTGGTCTCGAAGACCGCTTCAATAGAATTGGTCCCATTGTAAGTGACAGAGCTTATAAGATAGTCAGAAACATCGATCATTTTGACCTTGTTCTCTTTGTGTATAAGGCCAGCCTTTGTCCATACAGGCAGGAACAGGTCACCATAGGCCTGCTTGATGGTCAATGTCTCGTGGGCATAGCTAAGGTCAGATGTGTACTCCATTCCAGAAAAAATAGTCCGCATAGTACCTTTAAGGGCACCGTCCTTCATTGAAACATCATAGGAGCTACTCGTTCCATAGACACCGGACCTGAAGAATGGGCTAAGGGTGGAAAGGATGTCTTTCTCTATCCTCACAAGCCCGCTATCAGAATCATTCCTTAGTTTATCCAGCTCTGTGTTAAGGGCCTTGAACCCTTCAGAGGAGCTTTTGATACATGCATCCATGATAGCATTACGGCACTCCAATATCTCTTTTTCCTTTGCACCCTTTGACAGTTCATCTATGAAGTTCTGAACACTCTTACTAAAGAGATTCAGTTCTTTTATTCGTATATCCAAGGATGCTACTCCTCCAGTCTCATTCTGACTGAGTTCGAGTGCTGAATTTTCCATAGGTATCACCTTTCTGGCAATCTCTATGAAGTCATTCATGTCTTGAATAAAATCTCTTTGCAATGCTAATGCTGTTGAATCCTGGAACGTGTATTTCATCCAAATCCCTTTTCTATATACATTATATGAATCACGGCCTCATATCCAATTTTCAAATGAGTTCTGAACGCTTTCAGATAACAGACCTTACGGTCTCTAATATCATATTCATATACCTTGCTGCAGCATTCTTCAGGTCCATGGGGTGAAGTTGGCCTTGCGCATAGGTATCCTGCAGGGCTTCATAACCCTTGCATGAGAGATCTCCGCCAAACTTCTCAGGTCTTTCAAAGACCACTTCCTCAAAGCGGGGACATATATGGTACCTGAACAACTCCAATACAGGGTTATTCTCTACCTGTCCTGCAGGGCAGAAAGCTTTTTTCATCTTTGACAGGATCTGCTCTTCGGTATCATCCACTGAAATAAAGTTATCGTTAGAAGAAGACATCTTGTTCCCATCAAAACCCAGTATGATGGGGGTATGGATACAAAGCGGTGCATTGAAACCTAAGACCGGAAGACCTTCCCTGGCAAGCATGTGTATCTTACGCTGGTCTATGCCCCCAACAGCCACATCCACACCAAGCATGGCAATATCTATTGCCTGCATAATAGGGTAGACCATCTGTGATACTTTAGGGTCGTCCATCTGGCGCCCTACCTCATCCATGCTCCGCCTGGCCCTGTTCAAGGAGGTGATACGGGTGAGCTTTAGGACGTTGAGCATATATTCAGGTTTAAGCTGGTAGTCTGACCCATACACGAAGTTAGTTTCTTTAGGGTCAAGTCCAAGGGCAATGAAACAGCGCTTGTTATAGTCAGCTATTTCGCGTACCTGTTCCAGTGTTCCTTTCTGGTTCAGATATGCGTGAACGTCTGCCAGTAATACGGTTATCTTGAATCCTGCCTTCTGCAGGTCCAGGAGCTTATTGACCGTGAGCACGTGTCCCATATGGATCTTTCCACTGGGCTCATAGCCTACATAGGCAGTGGGGTGCTCCTTTGTAGCCAGAAGTCTTTCCAACTCCTCATCTGTCACAATTTCCTGTACGTTCCGCTTTATAAGTTCGAGTCTGTCCATTGGTTCACCATTCGCATTTAGCTATAAATATGTCTGCAATTGTACACTATATAACTGCATGGCTCTTTAAATGCTTTGTCTTATATCTTCTCTCTTTAACTATATAGTCCTTCTATGAATGCCCTTCCCTCTTCTGACCTGAACCTGGGTAACTCCCAGTCCTGCCTTATCCTGGTACGAAAGCTAATTGTTTCTTTCTTCTGTTGCGGGTCAAATCCCTGGATGCCATAAGTTTCTTTGCGGACCATTATTCCACGCCTTTGCCATGTGGGGACCAGAGCAATATTGATCCCCCTCTCAAAGAGCAATTGATGCATTTCTTCTGACCTTTTGTTCCTGAGCATCTCTGCAACTTCCTTTTCCTCCATGCCTTCCTTGAGGAGCGCATAGAAGGCGTGGGAGTTGATGCAATTGCGCCAGGCTTCTGCCTGTCTCCAGAGCAGGTATCCTTCAACGAGCTCAGGATGTATGGGAATGACCCTTGCATCGAATGAACATGCCTCCTTCTGTCCAAGGAACATCGTGAGGGCACTGGCAATGAAGGAGGGGATTATGGAGTCCAGCTTCTCTATCCTGCCTTCAAAGGGTAGCTCATTGAAAAAGAAGCTTACCTCATCTGAAAAGGTATACGCAAATAAAGGCGCAAGCCCGCTTTGCCTGAAAAAAAGTTCCACCGCATCGGCCATGGCCGACGCAAGCCTGTGGTCATAAGGTCTCTCGCATCCTATACGGGATAAGACCTGTTTAAAATTACGTCCGTCAATGCGTACAAATACAGGTGGTACACAGTATAGCTCTGAGTAGACCTCACGTCTTTTCATGATACATCAATTGTCGATCTCTTCATCCTTTGTCCGCTTATTCTTGAATTTGTTAACTACGTTTCGTATGAGGACAATATCACCTGTGGTTATGACCCACCTATATGGAATGATAATCCCTTTTGATGTAACATCGAATATATCCCGGTTAACGGAAGTGATAGCTATTCCTTTAACTGTCCTTTCATCAACATCCAGCACAAGGTCGGCAACCTTCCCCACATATTTACCGGCATCTGTGTAAACGTTTAATCCAAAGAGTGTTGTTATGTCTGCACGCATGATATCCCTTATTACTTATATTTTTAATATATATCAATATTTGTATGTTAGCGGATTGGTAATCGTGTTGGTCCTTATCCGATCTTTGCTATACCTTGGCGGACATCCTCTGCGGACCTGGCGAGTGCCTGTTTTTGTTCTGTGCTGAGTTCCAGTTCGATTATTTCCTCAACACCCTTTCTGCCTATCTTAACGGGCAAGCCCAGGCAGATGTCCTTGAAACCGTATTCACCATCCACATATACAGATGCAGGTAATATCCTTTTTGTATCCTTTAGTATGGCTTCAGCCATGATTGCAACCGCAGCCGATGGTGCGTAGAATGCACTCCCGGTCTTCAGATGACCAACTATCTCAGCACCTGCATTGATGGTCCTGTCAACCAAGCGGTCTATGGTCTCCTGGTCCATGAGCTCTGGCAGTGGTATTCCGGAGACCGTTGTGTATCCTGGTAGAGGTACCATGCTATCTCCATGTCCTCCCAATACCATTGCATCCACATCCCTTACACAGCACCCTGCCTCTTTTGCGATAAAACTTGCAAACCTGCTGGAATCTAGCAGTCCACTCATACCCATAACCCTATTACTTTCCATCTGTGTGTATTTAAGGGTCGCATAGGTCGTTATGTCCAGGGGATTTGTAACTGTAATGATGATAGCTTCAGGGCTGTGTTCCTGTATATGGCCACATACATCCCGAATTATTCTGATATTTGTTGCAAGCAGGTCATCTCTGCTCATTCCCGGCTTGCGGGCAATGCCTGCAGTAATGATGACGATGTCAGAACCTGATATGTCATTGTAGTCATTGGTACCAGTTATGTCCACAGTATAACCCATGAGCGGTGCAGCTTGGGCAATGTCCAGTGCTTTCCCCTGTGCCAGTCCTTCCACAAGGTCCAGCATCACCACATCGGCAATATCCAGCTCTGTAATGCGTTGAGCTGCCGTAGCACCAACATTCCCTGCCCCTATTATTGCAACTTTCATCTTTGTCTCTCCTTTTTTCGTATTCTCAATCCCTACTGGCATGTCCGCCCATGCTCTCCCATTCGTGGAGCTAGCCACCTGCATGCTGATATGATATTGGTTTCCAGCTATTAATATTTTAGTTATTCATAAAGGCGTATAGCTTTGAGATCGTCTAATTAGCTCATATTTCCTCCATTTCTGATCAAATGATCAGTTAACAATAAAGCGTGCTAAATATAACGAAAGACGCGGTTGCGTCTTCTAACGAAGAACGCGGCACCTTTTTACAGTCCAAGCCCCGGCTCGCCGCCAGTCGCGCGCGTTT
>CAZBJM010000070.1:0-9593 GCA_964492225.1 uncultured Methanosarcinales archaeon | reverse complement strand
CCAAAAAGCCAAAGCGCAACTATTATAGCACTATGAACACTATTCTTATATAAATTGGTTAATAGATTTACGAGGATAAAATGATAAAAGCAGGGATAATCGGTGCTTCAGGTTATACAGGAGGAGAGCTTATGCGTCTGCTCCTCAACCATCCTGAAGTCAATATTGTTGCAGCGACATCAAGGAACCTCGCAGGAAAACCGGTCTCTGACCAGCACAAACACCTGAGGGGACTTCTTGACCTGAAGTTCCAGGACCTTGGACCTGAGGACATAGCAAAGACATGTGATGTGGCATTCCTGGCCGTTCCCCACGGTGCTGCCATGGATATGGTACCTGGACTGCTTGGTGGGAAGCTCAAGGTCATCGACCTTAGTGCAGACTATAGGTTAAAGCCAGATGTGTTCAAAGAGGTCTATGGTTCAGTTCACAAAGACCCCCGGGAAGCTGTCTATGGGCTTGTTGAACTGCATCCTGAAGTGGCAAAGCAGAGATTCATCGCCAACCCGGGGTGCTATCCCACAGGTGCCACCCTTGCTGCAGCCCCTCTTGCAAAGGCAGGAGTGATAAGTTCTGTAGTATTTGACTCCAAGTCCGGAATAACCGGTGCTGGTATAGCTCCCTCAGAAGTCTCCCACTATCCCAATATGGCTGAGAATGTGCAGGCATACAAACTGACAAGTCACAGGCATGGAGCCGAGTTGATACAGGAACTTGGCAGACTGGATGCTTCACTGAGCAATATTAGCTTCACTCCCCATGTAGTGCCAGCTATACGGGGAATACTCACAACAGCACATATATTTAGCAAAAAGAAGATGAGCAGGGACGAGGTAGCAGACCTTTATATGGACATGTACCGTGACAAACCCTTTGTAAGGGTCCTTGAGGACATACCATCTTTGGGAGCTGTTAGAGGTACTAACTTTTGCGACATAGGATTTGAGATAGATAAAAGGAATAACCGCATTGTTGTGGTATCAGCTATTGATAATCTTGTAAAAGGTGCATCTGGACAAGCTATCCAGAACATGAACCTCATGTGTGGGCTTGATGAAAAGGCCGGGCTCTGGGCAGCAGCAGCAAATCCATAGACATATGAACAGGTGAAAAAATGAAGATCAAAGATATAATGAATCGGGATGTTGTGATCTGCAGTCCAGATGATACTATACGTCATGTGGCCAATCTACTTAAAAAGTACAACATAAGTGGACTTCCTGTTGTCAAGGACAAAAAGGTAGTTGGTATAGTGTCTGAAGGTGATATCTTAAAATTGCTTGAAGTTCCGGACCGCACAGGTCTATGGCTTCCAAGTCCATTTGAGATCATAGAGGTACCAATACGTGGTCTTATCAATTGGGAGGAGACAAAACGGTCATTGGAGGATGTAGGTTCAAAGCCTATATCCGAGATAATGAAAAAGAAAGTGCACACCATTTCTGCGGACGATACCATAGGAGAAGCTGCGAAAATGCTCAACAGATATAGGGTGAACAGATTGCCTGTGGTAGAGAACGATATACTTGTGGGTATAGTCACACGTGGCGACATCATCCGTGGAATTGGGGAGATATAATAAAGGGTGCAGGTCAGTCTTTACTATTAACATAAGAAGGTGTGTGTATGAAGTTCATTGAAGGCGGTATCTGTGCGGTCAAGGGTGTCCGTGCAGGAGGTATCAAACCAGGAAGGATGGGTATGGCAGTGATACTGGCAGAAGGGACTGCTGCCGGGGCCTATACTAGGAACAAGGTAATTGCAGCTCCCCTTGTACTTACCAGGGAGAGGATAGCAAAGACAGGCAGGCTCTCAGCTGTCATTGTTAACAGTGGTAATGCCAATGCTTTTACCGGTGAGCAGGGTTTTGAGGATGCCAGGACCATGGCTTCCTTGCTCGCGTCCAGATTGAACTTGGACGAAGAGCTTATAGGGGTCGGTTCAACCGGTGTCGTTGGCCGGAAGCTTGATACCGGATGGATAGGAGATAATCTGCCTGTGGTGCTGGATTCTTTGGGAGAGGACCATGCTGCCAGTATGAGGGCAGCCCGCGCTATAATGACCACTGATAAGATCCCAAAGGAAATTGCAGTTGAGCTCAGTTCAGGGATACGCATAGCAGGTATAGCAAAGGGGTCTGGTATGATAGAGCCGAATATGGGTACTATGCTTGCTTTTGTCTATACTGATGCAAAGGTCCCCTCAAAAGAATTGCAGGCTGCTCTGAGCCAGTCGGTGGACAAGAGCTTTAACATGGTCGTCGTGGATGGCGATACCAGTTGTAATGACATGGTACTTCTTACCGCAACTGGTATGTCTGGCATAGTTGCGCAGATGAAGGAGTTCCAGGAGGGGCTTGACATGGTGCTTACCAGACTTGCAAGATTGATAGCCATCGATGGTGAAGGGGCTACCAAGCTGGTGGAATCCAGGGTGACCGGGGCTGCAAGTATCGAGGATGCAAGGCTGGTGGCAAAGTCTATTGTACGCTCTCCACTTGTCAAATCTGCAATTTTTGGAAAAGACCCGAACTGGGGTCGTATTGTAGTGGCTGCTGGTTATTCGGGTGCTGACATGGACCCTGACAAGATATCCCTTTCATTCTCAGCCGGAGATGAATCAGTGGAGCTTGTGCGCTCTGGCCGACTTATTAGCAATGATGAGGCAACACTCGCTAGGTTGAAATCCATCATGGGCAATAAGGAGATATTCATCAACACTGACCTTGGCATGGGGGACATCAGTGCTACCGCATGGGGTTGTGACCTTACCTATGACTATGTGAAGATAAACGCTGACTATACGACATGAAATGGAGGAACACTATGGTCCCTAATGAAGAGAAAGTCCTTGAAGCATTGAAAAGTGCAGGAAAGCCATTGAGGCCCGGTGATATTGCAGAAATGACCGGAATTGAAAGCAAAGAAGTTAGCAAAGCATTGAAGACAATGAAAGAGGAAGGCACTATCTGCTCTCCAAAAAGATGTTTCTATGCACCTTCTGAATGAACACAAAGAAGTTGCCAGTATATCTAGGGGTCATTTGCCCCTATGATATCTTGGTGCATTCCCTTTTTTTCTGCATCAGACCTTTTCCAGGCCATTGAAGTCAAGTGTGGCGAAATAGTCATCCACAGTTTCGGCCCTTCGTATCTGCATGAAGCTACCATCGGCATTTAACAGGATCTCTGCAGACCGGAGTTTCCCATTGTAGTTAAAACCCATAGCATGTCCATGGGCTCCTGTATCATGGATGACAAGCACATCACCTCTGCATATTTCAGGAAGTTCCCTATCTATGGCGAACTTATCGTTGTTCTCGCATAGTGAACCAGTGACATCGTACACATGGGTTGGCCTATGATCTTCTTTGCCCAGTATCGTTATGTGATGATAGGCACCATACATTCCCGGACGCATGAGGTTTGCCATACAGGCATCTGTGCCCACGTAGTTCTTATAGATATGTTTGAGATGTCTTACTGTAGTCACCAGATATCCATAAGGTCCTGTGATAACTCTTCCACATTCCAGGTATATCTTTAAGGGATGCAGGCCATTGGCTACTATCCTTTCCTCATATGCCCGCTCCACTCCCTCGGCGATCACTTCTAGGGATACAGGCTGTTGGTTTGGTCTGTAGGGGATACCAATGCCACCACCAAGGTTCACGAACTCGAATTTTATATTCAGTTGATCGGACAGTTCTACGATTAGGTCAAAGAGTATCCGTGCCGTCTCAATGAAATACTCGGGGTTTAGCTCATTGGATGCAACCATTGTATGCAATCCAAAGCGTTTCACACCTTTTTCCTTCAGCATCTGGTATCCTTCAAAGAGCTGCTCCCGGGTGAAGCCGTACTTAGCGTCCTGGGGATTGCCAATGAGGGCATTACCTTCTTTCAGAGGGCCGGGATTATAACGGCAACACACAAGTTCCGGCAGACCTGCAACTTCCTCGAGGAACTCTATATGGCTCAGATCATCCAGATTTATAATAGCACCAAGTTCCTTTGCCTTGATGAACTCCTCAGCAGGGGTATCATTGGAACTGAACATGATGTCCTCACCAGTTATACCGGCCTTCTCTGCCAAGAGGAGCTCAGCCATTGAACTACAATCTGCACCAAAGCCCTCCTTCTTGAGCATCTTCATTATATACGGATTGGGCAGGGCTTTCACAGCAAAGAACTCTTTGAAACCATGGACCCTGCTGAAAGCTTGCTTCATATGAATAGCATTGTCAATTATACCTTTCCTGTCATATAGATGAAAGGGTGTTGGATGTGCTGCAATGATGCTTGCTATCTTTTCTTGTGTGAATGGCAGTTCCTTTGCGACCATGATGTTTCCTCTTGATGTTCAATCATAGGAGTATGTACAAAGATAAATAGTTGTTTGGATAAGTTACAATAGTTGATTCATCTGTCTAACATATGTCTTATGAACATGACCGGATCATATAGCAAAGCCCGTGGACCGGAGAATCTCATCACTTCCTTTATCCTTCCCCTCATTTCCTTATTGTAGCAATGCGTCGTGCACTTGTTGCAAAAGCCCTTCTCATTCCCATATCTGCAAAGATCCAGCCGTTTATTTGCATATTCCAGCAGTGCATTGCAATCCCCACATAGTTCGCCCCTTTGCCTATGCTTCTTTCTACAATATATCCGTATCATTAGTGCTAGGGTCTGCTTTTCTTTTTCAGTTCTGTTCATATGCACTCCCTTTTCATTGCGCCCTTTGTCCATTTGGGTGCAGGGGCATCATATTATACGTCTCCATGTCACTAACTCTATATATTGGATGGACGCAAAGGATGTATACTTATGCGTGTGACAAATAAAAGCCTAAGGGGCCGTGAAGGCGAAATATCAGTTACAGCTGAAACACTCGATGACCTGTGGCATCTGCGTTATATCATAGAGCAAGGAGACTTTGTATTCTCTCTGACCAAAAGAAAAGCCGATACAGCAGGTGATAAGCTCAGGCCTGAAAAGGTGGAGAAGGTCAATGTAAGGCTTGGTCTTAGGGTCAATGGTGTGGAGTTCCATAAGTTTTCCAATAGGCTCAGGGTGCATGGTGTCATTGAGCAGGGTATGGATACTGGGCACCATCACACATTCAATGTGGAGGAAGGTACCAATCTTTCTATAATCAAGACCTGGAAGAAGGACCAGCTTGAACGTATCCAAGAGGCTGAGGCTGCTTCAAAACGACCCAAGGTAGTGCTTGTTGCCATTGAGGAAGGTGATGCTGATATTGGTCTTGTTCGCCATTATGGTATCGAGATGTACTCTCACATAAGTCATTCCTCGGGCAAGGGTGAAGGTTCTCAGCGGGATGAGTTCTTCCACGAGATAGCATCTCAGCTGGTGCACGCCGCCTCCGGTTCTGAGGCCATCGTTGTTGCTGGTCCTGGCTTTACCAAGGATGATTTCATGAAGTTCCTGCAATTGAAGAATGCAGAGCTTTGCACCAGGATATTAGTGGAGGATATCTCCTCAATTGGGATGTCCGGTTTCCAGGAAGTGCTTAAAAGGGGTGCAGTCGACCGTATCACTGAGGAGTCCAGGATTGCCAGGGAATCTGTGCTCATGGAAGATCTGCTTCGTGAGATAGCTACGAATGGAAAGGTCGCATATGGTATCGATGAAGTAAGGCAGGCACAGGACTACGGTTCTATCGATGTGCTTCTGGTGGCAGATGAGTTCCTGCGTGAAGAAAGGGAAAAGGGAGAGATCGATAGTTTCCTGCTGTCTGTGGAACAATCCCAGGGAAGGATAGTTATCTTCAGTACCATTTTTGAACCGGGACATAAGTTACTCGCCCTAGGTGGCATCGCAGCGCTCTTACGCTTCAAGGTATGATAGCTGTGACCTGTTCATAAGGTCTTGTTTGTTGATGTTCGGCATTGTTTGTGGACATGGATAGCAGTGGCTCGGTCTCTATTGATACTTTGTACAGTACCTATATCATGATGATGAGTATCATTATATTATACAGTATGGATATATTTATATAGTATTATAATATACTACTATTTGCAGGTGCTTAAGCTACACAGCAAGCATCTGAAAAACGGAAAAACGAATACTGCACACTGGTATAAAGGCAAGTCCCATAACAAAAGTATCTCCAAAAAAAAGAACTTGCCTTTATCTGAATGTGGTTATTGCAGTAGTTTGTATGTCAGTTGGGTGGTACTGCATACAGGTGGGGTAGGTACGATACTGGCTGTGGTGGCTGGTACGATAACGAAGATGGCTATGCTGATATGTTCAGCAATGCCGTCTGCGTTCATTTTTATGATCTCATGTTCATCGGTATAGGTTATGTCTCCTCTTCTTTAAGAAAAAGTTTTGACTAAGACCCTTCAGTTTGTCACGATAAGCAGCCTCCAAGACTTACATGCGCGCGAACAAGTGGGCACGGCAGCCTACCAGATTAAACCCGGCGCCTGTTCACGTCTTAGCAAAACATCGGCATGGTCCTTGGATATACATGCTTGATGCACATGTAATTACACATAGAACGCCTTCCCACACCCCACGATGGGGACTAGCTCCACGTTCCCCGCAAGCTCCGCTCCATAGCGCCTCTGCTCGCCTTGTTTTTGCGCCTCTTGTAATGCAAGAGGGATGCGATCATTTTCGGAAGATGGTAAGAACTTAAGCTCAAAGACCACAGAGCGATTGCCCTTGCGGTCGTGCACCATCAAATCGGGTCGGCCTTTTCCAGATTCGCGATTGGAGACTACCTCATAACGCATGCCAGGTCCCACATCCTCGTTCATCAAAAGGGCACATGTAAGGAAATGATGATAGTCTTTTTCGCTGACAAGGTCATAATAACTAAAGTAGAGTAATTTATCGTTCAATTGCTCATAAAAGGTAGCACGGTCATTGAAGAGAAGAGCTGTCAGGTTCTTGCGCTCCCCATATCTGCCGGTGTATATTTCCCGAAGCAGCATGCGGAAATATGAACGGATCTCCTCGTTTGGGATGCGAAGCTCATAGAAGTTCCGGATAATGTGTGAACTTACAGTAATATAACCACTGTAAAGCAAGAGTGTCCATAGGTCGTCCACGCCATCAAGGCGCTGGAAGGTAATACCCTCATCAATTTCAGCTTCAACTGAATAGCCTTGCAAGAGTTGTTCACAGACTTCAAGGAAACGCCCAGCAGTCTTGACAGCGGTGTTTTTGATAAGGTTGTCAGATGCAGTATTCACCCAATATGGGTCAAGATTGCCATATTCAAGGAATTTTAGTATGGATAAGGGATTGTAGATATCAGTGCTACCAAGCCCTTTATTTCCAAAATGGTAGCCATCATAATAACTTTTCACATCCTCTTCCTTTTCAGCATAATTATAATCGCTTAGTGCTTTTGATACTTCATATTGGGTAAATCCAAAACTCGTGGCAAAGCCGTCGCTTATGACACTATAGACTTGCACATTGTTCATGCCAGAGAAGATGCTTTCTTTTGAGATTCTCGAAACACCGGTGAGCACTGCTGATTCAAGATGAGGATTAGTTTTAAAAGTGCTACTCATAAAATTTCGGAAGAATTTAATAGCTTCATTATAATAGCCACTTGTATAGGAATCAATTATAGGTGAATCATATTCATCCAGAAGTATGATCACATTCTTATCGTAGTGCTTGTGTAGCAGACCACTTAAATATTGCAACGCATCAGTGATGTTTTCTTTTTTTCCGCGCACAATGTCATGGTAATCATAAAGATCTATTTTTGATAGGTTTGGACTTGTACAGAGAAATTGGTATTTCCGAAACAAGTCCTTGATCCTGTCACGGAGTTTCACCATAAGCTCATGGTAATCAAGACTATCCGTGGCTTTTAAGGTCATAAATATAACCGGATATCCACCAAAGTGCTCCATATGTGGAGAATTTTCAATCTCAAGCCCCGAAAACAAATACCTATTCTTCTCTGCCCCTTCCACATCAAAGAAATAGTGCAGCATACTCATGTTAAGCGTCTTCCCAAATCGCCGCGGACGTGTGATAAGCTTGACCTGCACTCCCTTTTTATCTAAGAGCTCAGCAATGAACATGGATTTATCTACATAATAACAATCATTCTCAATGATGAAACGGAAATCGTCCACACCAAGAGCAAGTGGTTTATACTGTTTTTTCACTCCCATGTCAGTGCTCCTACCCTTAATTGCCATTAATTTTGTTCAATATTAGAACTATAGAGTAAAATATCTTTTCATCTAAATGTACCCATGCCTGCACTTTAGCTAGCAAAAATGAGGCTGCCAAGCCTTATGCGCGCGAAAAGATGAGCGTGCGGATTTTGAAACATGTTTGTCGCGCCTCTGCTCACACTGTTCCCGCGCTTCTTGCAAAGCAATTGGAACGCGTTCTTTCTCGGAAGATGGCAAGAACTTAATCTCATCAAAGACCACAGAGCGATTGCCCTTGTGGTCATGGCACAAGATATATGGAACATTATAAAGATAAATGGTATAAATTCAAAGACACAAACAGAGCTATCTACATTATTAGAATACGGATGAACACAACACTGTCATGCAATCTTGTCTTCTATCTCTATAGTTTTGTGATAAAATGAAGCCCCGGGCGTGATTTGAACACGCGGCCTAGTGATTACAAGTCACTCGCTCTGCCGGGCTGAGCCACCGAGGCTTTCTGTAAAAACGCTCCGCAATTATTTATGCGATGCACACCCTTACATAGCATTATAGCAGATAAATTTTATGGTTAACTTGGTGTTGCAGGTGTCATATGTGGCGTGAAATATCGAGAATTGGGAAGAAACTTGTGGAAAATGGACTAGTGGAGTCACACTTTGGTAACATCAGTGTGAGGGTCGGAAGCAGGATGTTCATCACGCGCAGTGGAAATGCATTGGATGAGATAGGTGAGGATAGCATTGTGGAGCTAAGGTTGGATGGGACATGTGCCCTGGATGTCATCGCATCTTCTGAGACAATTGTGCATCGTGCCATCTATAATAACACACCGGCACTTGCTATCGTGCATGCCCATTGCCCCTTTGCTGTTGTCATGTCCTTACTTGCGCAGGATGGCATCATCAGACCAGTGGACAGTGAGGGGCAATATTTCCTGGGAGATGTCCCTGTTGTCAAAGGAGGCATAGGTTCTGAGGAGTTGGCCAACAACATGTCCAAAGCCCTGGCTGGCAGCAAAACCGCTATCCTGTACAGTCACGGTACCTTTGCTATTGGTCGTGTGCTGGACGAGGCATATGTGCTCACAACACAAGTAGAGCATTCATGCAAGATCAAGTACTGGTATGACCTGGCAAACAAGGGGCAAGCATGCATTTCTCCTCGGGACTGACAATGTCTTCTATATATGATACAGAACCCAGGCTTACAGGCTTTAATGATACTATCCATATAATATTTGTTCATGGCAGGTGATGTAAGCAAAAGTAACAGTCGAGATTGTCTAATTAGCTCATATTTCCTCCATTTCTAATTAGATAATCAGTTAACAATAAACGCGTACTAAATCTATAACGAAAAATGCTGTTGCGTCTTCTACCGAAAACGCTGTTGCGTCTTCT
>CAZBJM010000069.1:0-10049 GCA_964492225.1 uncultured Methanosarcinales archaeon | reverse complement strand
TTGGACTGTAAAAAGGTGCTGCGTCTTTCGTTATAGATGTAGCACGCGTTTATTGTTAACTGATCATTTGATCAGAAATGGATGAAATACGAGCTAATAGACAATCTCGTAGCTAGCCACTTGCCGGTACGATGCTCTTATCTAGTGTGCTGGCTATATATTATACAGTGGGAATAATTTAGCTATATAAAGGTGATTTTTTGTCAGTGACAGATTATGACGATAATAATGTGAAGATCATCACGACTGATCTCAAATCCATAAACCCTGTTCTTATTGAGGGTTTTCCTGGTATAGGGCTTGTAGGGAATATTGCCAGCCAGCAGATAATTGATGAACTGAAGATGGAGTATGTAGGTTCTATAGATTCACGGCATTTTCCGCCAATAGCTGTATTGTATGAAGGTCTAATTAACATGGCTGTACGGATATACGAGAGCCAGGAGCATAATACTCTCATTATAGTCTCTGATATTCCTGTAAACCCAGCCATGGCATATGACATCAGCAAGGCTATCTTGCAGTGGGCACGCTCGGTCAATGTACGGGAAGTGGTCTCTCTTGCAGGTATTGCAACAATGGGGGACGAAAATAAGGTATTTGGTGCCGCAACCACTCATGAGATGCTTGAGCGCATAAAGGATAAGGTGGAATTGTTCCAGATGGGTACCATCTCTGGTATATCTGGAAGCATCATGTCCGAGTGTTTGGTGCGTGGAATACCGGCCATTAGTTTGCTTGGTGCTACAAGGAGCCAGAATCCGGACCCGCGTGCAGCCTCTGTGGTCATTGATGTCCTTAATGTGCTCTATGGGTTTGGTATCAATACAGGTAACCTTATCGAGCAGGCAGAGAAGATCGAGGTTGAAATGCAGCGTCTGGCCGAGGATGTGAGAACCAGCGAGCAGCCTGCAACCCCTCGGAAAGAGTTCCCGATGTACGGGTGATATCGATGTCCGAGTATGTTGCATTAACGGGCATGACCGAGCATGTGATATCGGAGCTGAAGCAGAACCATCTGCTTACTATTGAGATAAGGAGCCCGCATAATTTCTTTGCAGCAATGGCTCTAAGCCCTGGGGACTTTGTATTCCTCACACGCACAAGTCCCGACGACCTTGTAGGGGGTAATACTGGTGTGGTTGCAAAGTTATTGAAGACCCAGATGAGCACTTTCCGCGTAATGCAAGGCAATGATGTGCACTATGAGGAGCGGGAGATGACCACTTTGCGCCTACAATTGGATTCGCGGTGCATTGCCCGTGTGCGTAAGGTCCTCAATATTCGTATTGGTGAGGTGTCCAGGGTCGAGGCAGAGGAGATCCCACTGTATAATGCACAGTGATCCTTTTTCCTCTAAGGATACATTTATAAACTGTAAAGCCTATGTATCATGTTGCGAGCTAGTCCGGGTAGGTCGGCGTCACCTGTAACCCGATATCGCCGATATGCGGGGGACGAAGCCAATAGACGATGTCTGGAGCATTATCAAACCTGTCTTCTCAACTGAGAAGCCCCGTCCTGTTTGGATGGAGTCGGTATAAGGGCTTGTTGGAGAACATGTTCGTATATCTTAACTGCGGGAACCAGTTCAGGACCGGAAGGGAGCAGACCTACCGTGGGCAACTATCGCTTGCAGGGCCGCGGGGTGGAGGCGAGGGGACAGTTAATTTGCTAATGTGAAGGGCAACAACTTGCGGCGCGCTCGCTATCGATCATTATATCGCACTTCAGGAATGCAGAAGCATTATATAGATTGATGACCTTTAGGGTCGCACTCTGGGTGTGACGAGATAGCCAAGCCCGGTATGGCGCAGGATTGCTAATCCTGTGATGCCCCGCATCGCGGGGGTTCGAATCCCCCTCTCGTCGTTCTTTTTCTATCATCCATCCTATCGCCACATGATATGGGTGGAGTGGTCATTCCATCGATGTTCTGAGGAGTTTGTCTGATCAGAATTTCGCTTTATATCCTTATCGCTTTTTATACATGCTCCATTTTTCACGTTAATTCCTATATGATGTCCGCCCTCGGGAAAACGCGCGCGACTGGCGGCGAGCCGGGGGTTGGATTGCAAAAATGTGCCGTGTTTTTGTTATAGGTTTAGTACGCGTCTATTGTTAACTGATCAGAAATGGGGAAGTATGAGCTAATTAGACAATCTCCTGAGGAGTTTGTCTGATTAGAATTTCGCTTTATATTTTCATCGTTTTTTTTAGCATACTCCATTTTTCACGTTCGTCCTACATCCAGTCCGCACCACGGGAAAAACACGCGCGACTGGCGGCGAGCTGGGGGTTGGATTGCAAAAAGGTGCCGCGTTTTTTCGTTATTAGATCTAGCACGTGTTCATTGTTAACTGATCATCTGGTCAGAAATGGAGGAAATATGAGCTAATTAGACGATCTCCTGAGCTATCCATACACTAAGCAAAAACATCTAATATCATGAAGACACACCTGGAACTATGTCTGAAAAGATCCCTCTTCCTGTCTTGAACAATTACCAGCCAGCAGCGGCCAAAAAAGAAGAAGTGGCCTGCAATTCTTGTAAGAAGGCAGGATGCAAAGGTGGTTTGGGAATAAAGCAAGGGTCTGAGAAGGATGAGGTGCTAAGGATATTGTTCCTGTATCTTTCTATGGGTACCATCATGTTCGTGGTGGCTTATATTTTGATGCGGTTGCTGACCTTGATATTGGGCTAGATCCGTTCCCACGTGTCTTTCTACTTGTTCGCGGTCGAGCTTTTGCTTTCAATGGATAGCGTTGCATCCTCCCACAGTCCAGACAGCTTATCTGAAGTTGTTTTGACCTCGTCCGGACCCTGCAATTGTTTCCAGGTGTCAGGTATGCCCCACAACCTTTACACATCCTCCTTTTCAATTCTGCCGGCAGGCTCACCCGGTATCGCATACCTATCCTCTTTGCAAGGGCAACACACCGGTCACTTATTGCAGGGTCCTTTGTGTGCTCTGTGGCAGCAAGGTCGAAAAGGTACACTATCCTTTCATATGCTATTTCCTTTGCAACTAGTTTAGTTCGATGCCTGTGTTTTGCCATGTCCTTTCTCCTTATTGGGCATCGGGGATGATGGTCTTTATACCTCGGGCACTTGCCATCTCTGCAAACTGCAATGCCTCTTCATTCTTTTTGTAGCACATGGGAATTACCACTTTTGGCATCAGCAGGGTTGCAGCCTCTATCGCCTGTACTTTGTCCATGGTACCCTGTCCACTTATGGGAAGTAGGGCAATATCGATGTCAGTGTCCTTCATCTCTCCCACAGATGTAGCTTTGCCTGGATGGTATATTCTGAGTCCTTCTAAACTTATAATATATCCGACACTCAATGTCCCCAGTTCGTTTGCTCTTTCTCCGCTTCCGGGAAGCACTTCTATGTCCACTCCTTTTATCGAAAGCTCCTTACATAGTGAGTCCCCTGCAGCAACTCGCCTTGCATCTCCTCTAAACTGCAATCCCAGGTCTTCCGGGATAAGGGTGGTGGCATCTGACCTGCGGACATTCCTGATGGATACTGGATGGCAGTGTTGTTCATCCTCGTCAGTTATCAAGAGTATGTTTGCTTTATCATCCTGGGCTATGTTTGTTTCTGGAAGGTATGGGTCTATATAGACTATCTGCCCAGCTCCTCTTATTCTAAATCCCGCATGACCCAGCCATTCAATGACTATGTTCTGTATTGTTATACTTCCCATTCTATTGCTCCCTTGTCATTTCCTTTTATGTACTTTTGTAGTTGCTCTTGTAGCAAGCTCATATATTTTAAATCTGCTGAACAATGGGTTCTTTTATGTTCTGGTTGTTGTGTATTGTTTTCAGGATGGTGGGATGCATTAAAGCAATCTTATTTATATACCAAGGCCGACTCTCACAGCTTAGAGTATGATATGAAAAAGATCACTATCCTCTGTTCAGCAGCAGATGTTGCAAGCATGCACATTAAAGAGAAACTATTCATTTTACGTGAGTGGAAATGTCAGGACACCTTGCCCGTAGGGTGGGATGGGCTCTTAGGTGTCTTTGAGTGCGACAGCCACCGGATAATTGAGGTCGCCCAGCATCATATCTATTTGGATGGCATTGATGAGAAGATGCTCCTTTGTGGTTACGATACAGATATCATCATTGTAGCTTCCAAGCACAAGAGCAGTGATGGAAGGTCAGTGCTGACCGCTCATTTCACTGGTAATGTTATGGGTGCAGACTTTGGTGGCAATCCTTCTGAGCTATCGGTCCCAGCACCATTTTTCCTTTGCTCTATCCTTAGGCGTATGCATCAACTTGCCGAAGGCACGGGTTTTGAAGTGAACATGGAATCCACACATCATGGGCCCACCGACGTATGTACCCCAATGGTGTATGCAGAGATAGGAAGTGGTGAGTCGCAGTGGGAAGACCCGGTTGCTGCGGAGATCGTTGCCAGGTCAATTCTGGATGCTGAGCCATGTATTGTTCCTATTGCCATTGGTTTTGGTGGTGGCCATTATGCAAGCCGCCAGACTAAGTTGATACTGGAGGATGGTATCACTTTTGGGCATAACTTCCCGGATCATCAGTTGGGGTATGTTGATCGGGATATGATGAGGCAGGCCTATGAAAAGTCCCGGGCTGATCTTGTTTACCTGGACAGGAAGTCCATGCCGGCCTCTGAACGGGAGCGGATACAGGGGTTGGCGGCTGAGCTTGGGTATCCTGTATTGCGGGAAGGGGACATTAGGGAGATGAAAGGTCTTGGTCTTGAACTTGTCCTGTATGTTCGCCAGATGAGCGAGGCCTTATGTCCCGGTGGGAGGTTTAGGGTTGGCAGGGGTTTCAGGTCTGCTGCTGGGTCGATAGCCTTGGATGCGCAATGTGGGGAATTGTGTGTCATGTGCTTAAATGAGCAACTTTTGCAGGAGTCACTTTCTGTTGGGAGGGATGAACTACTGGGGGCCATGGATGCTCTTGCTTTGGTATATCTGGAAAAGGGCAATGGGGCCCTTTCAGGACATGTACTGGGTTTTTCAGGGTCGGTCAAAATCGCGACACAGGATGTCATAAATGAATGCATTAAAATACTAAAAGCGCATTATGAAGTTATATATATTCCAGAGGATAATCTAATATATATAGAACATAATATATTTGACCCAAAGCTGGCGAAGGGATTGGGCATTGTTCCTGGTCCTTTGTACGGAAAGCTGGCCAATGGGGAAACGGTTATAGTCGATGGAAATGAGATAGGACCTGAAATGGTCCATGTGCGAAAGGTTAGAAAGATCCCATTGATAATTCATTGATGCATTAGTTGAATATAATTTCTGAGGGAAAGTATGATGAAATCCATAGTAGAAGAAGCACTGGCAAGGTCTGAGCAGGAAGCACATCTCCGCAGCCCGGCTAGAACCAATAATGATAATAAAGACATCAATGCTGAACTTGAAGAGATGTTGCGTGGTCTGCAAACAAATATCAAGGTAATTGGTTGCGGCGGTGGCGGATCGAACAGTACGCAGAGGATGATCGATGAAAAGATCAAAGGTGCCGAGCTGGTAGCCATAAATACGGATGCCCAGCACTTGCTCCATATCAATGCTGACAGGAAGATCCTCATTGGAAGGAAGAAGACCAGGGGCCTTGGGGCAGGTAGCCTTCCACAGATAGGTGAGGACGCAGCCCTTGAGAGTGCCGATGAGATAGCTAAGGTGGTCCAGGGCAGTGATATGGTGTTCATCACCGCGGGTCTTGGAGGCGGCACTGGTACTGGTTCAGCTCCTGTGGTCGCTGAGGCTGCAAGGAATGCTGGTGCTTTGACCATTGCAGTTGTCACTCTTCCTTTCAGTGTGGAGGGGCATGTGAGGCGTACCAATGCAGAAGCTGGTCTTGAGAGGCTTAGGGATGTCGCTGACACTGTCATAGTAGTACCTAATGACAAGTTGCTGGAAGTGGTTCCAAGGTTGCCTTTGCAGGCCGCGTTCAAGGTATCTGACGAGGTTCTCATGAGGGCCGTGAAGGGTATAACGGAACTCATAACAAAGCCCGGTCTTGTGAACCTGGACTTTGCCGATGTCCGGACGGTCATGCAGAATGGTGGCGTTGCTATGATAGGTCTTGGTGAGGCCGATGGTGAGGCTAAGGCTGTTGAGTCTGTGCAGAAAGCACTCCGGAGCCCTCTGCTTGATGTTGATATATCTGGTGCTACATCTGCCCTTGTTAACGTCGTGGGTGGGCCCGATATGACAATAGCGGAAGCGGAGAGTGTGGTACAGGAAGTGTATAATCGTATCGACCCAGAGGCAAGGCTTATCTGGGGTGCTCAGGTGGATAACGATCTTGAGAACACGGTGCGTACAATGATAGTCGTGACCGGGGTCAGATCTCCACAGATATATGGTCACGGCGGTGCTAAGAACGTTACCAGAAGATACGGGATAGACTTTGTGAAATGAACTTTTCTACCTTTGTATGGTTGAACAGTGTAAAAAGCGCTGTTCAATCGAAAGGTATTTTATTATGTACGCTATTTAGAAAGCTCTGGAATGTGAATTTGAAGGGGCATGGCAAAGGACCAGACCCTATTGGTAATTTATCAAGCTAACATCAAGCTAACCGGTTGTGAAGTATTTGGCAGAAGATTTTGACATAAAGGAAGTTAATGAGGACATAAATCAGGCACTTAGATCCTACCTCAGGGTGCTCAAGCTGACAAAGAAACCCTCCAGAGAAGAGTTTCTGACAATTGCAAAGGTTGCCGGATTGGGTATTTTGGCCATCGGGTTTCTGGGATTCATAATCTATGTCCTGCTGGTAGAATTGCCAAAAATGGTGTGATCATGGCTAGCGATTCTTTGATCTTTGTGGTTAAGACAACAGCGAACCAGGAAAGGTCGGTTGCGAATATGATCACTCAGGTCGTGCGTAAGGAACACCTTGATATCAGGGCGATACTGGCTCCAGATGAGCTTAAGGGTTATGTGCTTGTAGAAGCGACAGAACCCGGTGCTGTAGAGCAGGCCATACAGACAGTACCGCATGCAAGAGGTGTTATCAAGGGTAGATCTACCATAGAGGAGATAACCCATTTCCTGACGCCAAAACCCACAGTCACAGGTATCACGGAAGGTGCCATCATCGAGATCACTTCAGGCCCATTCAAGGGTGAGCGGGCTCGTGTCAAGAGGGTGGACGAAGGTCATGAGGAGATCACAGTTGAGCTATTCGACTCTGTTGTACCGATACCTATAACTATCCGTGGTAATACTGTAAGAGTCCTCAGGAAGGATGAAGAAAGCCGTTCCTGAGCAATATCATATATCCAGTTTATTTATAATTAAAAACCCAATGGTGATGTTCAAATGGCAAATGTCGTTGAAGCACTGGTCCCGGGAGGAAAAGCAAATCCCGGACCACCACTTGGCCCGGCTCTTGGTCCTCTTGGGATCAACGTAAAGGCCGTGGTCGATAAGATCAATGAAAAGACAAGAGATTATAATGGAATGCAGGTCCCTGTCAAGGTAATAGTTGCAGCGGACAAGACATTCGAGATAGAAGTAGGTACACCACCCACTGCTGCACTGATACTGAAGGAACTGGGGCTTGAGAAGGGCTCAGGTACTGCAGGCTCTGTCACGGTGGGCAACCTCACGATCCCACAGGCTGCAAAGATAGCACGCATGAAAAAGGATGATGTCCTAGCATACACCTTGAAAGCGGCTATCAAAGAGGTCCTGGGAGCATGTGTCCCAATGGGTGTCACTGCTGAAGGGATGCCTGTCAAGGAATGTCAAAAGGCCATCGATGATGGTAAGTTTGACAGTGTATTGGCAAGCGAGTCCTGGTAAATATATCTGAATCGTATCCAGCTTATAAAGCCTATCGTAAACCGATAGGTTTAAAGCTGATGCTCCAGTATAGTTGCCCGCAAGACAGAGTGATAGTGTAAGCACTTGAACTCTAGACAAAGCCGTAGTAGACCAAAGCGGTCCTGCCTGAACACTATGTTCAAACTACGGGAGGAAAATAATGGCAGAACATAATATAAAAGAAGCTATCAATAGGTTATTGGAGGAGTCACCACAGCGTAAGTTCGCTGAAAGTGTGGATCTTGCGATCAACCTGAAGAACCTTGACATGAGCCAGCCTAAGAACCGTGTCGATGAAGAGATATTGTTACCACACGGTTTAGGAAAGGACCTCAAGATCGCTGTTTTTGCAAAGGGTGAGGTTGGTCTCCAGGCAAAGGAGGCAGGTGTTCAGTACGTGTTCAACGAAGCTGACCTTGCTGAGCTTGGTGGAGATAAGGCCCGCGCCAGAACTATTGCCAATGAGTGTGACTTCTTTATCGCTGAGGTCCAGTTCATGGCACAGATAGGTAAATCCCTTGGTGCTATACTTGGTCCCAGGGGTAAGATGCCAACACCATTGCCACCAGGCAAGAATGTCGGTGACCTCATAACCAATGCAAAGAGCTCCATCAGGATCCGATCCAAGGACAGACTCACTTTCCACGTTGCTGTGGGAAGAAGAGATATGGACGTCAACCTGCTGGCAGAGAATATCGAAACTGTCCTGAACAGGGTGGAACACGCCCTTGAGAAGGGACATCACAACATAAGGTCAATTTATATTACAACGACCATGGGTAAATCCGTGAGGGTGATATAAATGGAAGACAGTCACCAGTCAGAGCACATCCCTCAATGGAAGAAGGATGAAATTGAGGAGATCAAGGAGCTCATCAAGAAGTACCCTCTGTTCGGAGTAGTAGGTGTTGCAGGTATCCCTGCAAAGCAGCTCCAGAAGATGAGAAGGGACCTTAAGGATACTGCTGTGCTGAAGGTCGCCAGGAACACACTCATCAAGAGGGCCTTTGACGAGTCCAGTGAAGATGTCCGGAAGATGGAAGAGTACATAGATGTCCAGACAGCCCTTATATTCACTGAACAGAACCCCTTCAAACTGTACAAGTCCCTTGAGAAGAGCAAGACCCCCTCACCCATAAAGGGAGGAACGGTTGCTCCAAAGGACATAGTGGTCCAGGCAGGTCCAACAGGGTTCCCACCAGGTCCTATACTCGGTGAAATGCAGAGTGTGGGTATACCAGCGTCTATCGACAGCGGAAAGGTCATGGTCAAGGAAACAAAGACCGTTGCAAAGGAAGGGACAGTCGTCCCTCAGAAGCTTGCAGCTATGCTCACAAGGCTTGAAGTCTACCCGATGATCGTGGGACTCGACCTTAGGGCTGTCCTTGAAGAAGGTTTCGTCTTTACGCCAGACGTACTGGCCATTGATGATGCTAAGTTCCTCGCTGACCTTACACTTGCAGCCAGTCAGGCTCTCAATCTGTCAGTATACGCAGCATATCCGACTGCAGACAGTATACGCACCATTATCGCAAAGGCTACAAGCGAGTCACGCAATCTTGGTGTCTATGCAGCCATACCAGCACCAGAGCTCATGGATGCCCTGCTTGGTAAAGCATTCTCACAAATGCTTGCTGTGGCATCTGCAGCATCAGATGTCAATGGTGAGGCCATTGATGATGAGCTGAAGGAGACGCTCGGAGCAAGGACGGCAGCAGTTGTTACCACCGCAGTTGCAACTGAGGCGGTCGAGCAGAAGGAAGAAGAGGAAGACAACAGCGAAGAGGACGGAATGGCCGGACTTGGAGCGCTTTTCGGATGAACAAGACTACATTTACAGATATATATAACATTAATAACAACAGGTGATTTCACATGGAATACATATATGCAGCACTTTTATTGCACAAATCAGGTAAAGAGATTACAGAAGCAAGCGTTACTACAGTACTTCAGGCAGCAGGCGTTGCCGTAAATGATGCACGCGCAAGGGCACTCGTTGCAGCTCTCGAGGGTGTAGACATTGAAGAGGCAATGGCAACCGCAGCAGTTGCAGCAGCACCAGTTGCAGCAGCAGCACCAGTTGCAGCAGCAGCACCAGCAGCACCAACCAAGAGCGAAGAAGAGAGCAAGGAAGAGGCAGAAGAGAGCGGAATGGCCGGTCTCGGTGCACTCTTTGGCTGATCT
>CAZBJM010000068.1:0-11022 GCA_964492225.1 uncultured Methanosarcinales archaeon | reverse complement strand
TTTCGATAGAAAGATGCAACGGCGTATTTCGATAGAAAGATGCAACGGCGTATTTCGTTATAGACCTAGCACGTGTTCATTGTTAACTGATCAGAAATGGAGGAAATCTGAGCTAATTAGACGATCTCAACCTAGGCTTCTTATATAAATACGCGCTTTTTTATATTAGAATAACATTATAATATATGCTTAGTTCATTGTGGCTGAGCACAGGTTATTTTCCCACATGGAAGTAACTTTAAAAATTATCGTTCAAAGCTTTGTCATCTAAATAATTATCAGAACTATGATCAGAACTACAGATACCAGGTGGTAAAACGTGTCAGATGCATATTTATCAGAAAGGATAGAGACAGGAATACCAGGATTGGATGAGATGCTCAAGGGAGGATTCTTCATTGGGACTGCAAATGTGGTTTCAGGAGATTCCGGTACAGGTAAGACTATATTTGGAACCCAGTTCCTAGTTGAGGGTGTGAAAAGAGGCGAAAAGGTGATGTGTATCATCACATCCGAGGAGTCAAAATCTATAGTAAGGGAAATGATGACCTCTTTTAACTGGGACCTTGAGGAGTATGTTAGGCAGGGCAAGCTGACCTTTGTAGATATCACCGACCCTAGCCTCCGTCTTCAGAAAAGTGTTGAAATAGCTCCATCGGAATTAATAAAGAGTTTCAAGAAACTTGTGGAAACCAAATATGAAGAAATAAGGCCTACACGTATATTCATTGATTCAATAGAGGCACTTTTCCTTGCTATCGAGTCCAACTATAAGCTAAGGACGCTCATCGATGATGTCTTTGGTGTATTCCGCAAGTATCAGGTCACATCTGTAATAACTGTAGGGTCCATATATGGTCTTGACACTATAGTAGAATATGGCGCTGACTCGGTAATAAAGCTTGGACGCATAATCGCAGGGAACAATCTCCAGCGCTCGATATATGTTATGAAGATGAGGGGCTCCGGTACTATCAATGAGGTACGTGTGCTCAATATCTCTGACAATGGCATGTCCGTGCTCGCTCAGTCTCCCTATCTCGAGTGAGTCTATTTTATGCACTGGGGTGGCTCTATGCCACCTTCACAGGGCATCATGGTCGTTTGTACACAGTTTTAGTCAAGGGCGTGTAAAGTAGACATCGACCATGCTCAGCGCGCTTGTCCGCGACCTCAGAAGCGGAACCAGTCATCGTCCTCAGGGTTCTCAGCATCGTCAAATTCCGTATCTTTTTGTGGTTTGCCCGAGGCTGTTGCAATAGCATTGAAGAAGTCACGTAAATACTTTTTCTGGTTCAGGCTACCATAGATGAACTTGCGCTCAAGTTGCAGGTTTTGTTCGATAGTTTCCTCTTTTGGTACAATGGTCACCAAAACATCGGTCATTTCAAGTGCCGTTTCCATGGCTTTCCTGAAATCCCCTATACAATAGGCTATACGGTGTCTGTAGTTATCACGCGTCTTCTCAAGATAGGCTGCAAGGCGCTCACTTTCCATTTTCAGGAAGTCACGTTTTACTTTTGCGATGTTGCATTTTCCCATGATGAACTGGTAGTCCATGAAGGGATATTCAGTATCGAGTTCTCTTGGGGTGATACCACATGTCCCGAATACCACCACATGCACTTCTTCGGGCTTGAGGAGGCCGAAGATGACCTTATCGAATATCTTATGGGAAGGGCTCTCATGATATGGTTTCTTTTTTGCACATGGTACGAATATGCATATATCCCTCATCGGTGGTTCATACTCAGTGAGCACCCAATCATTTGCACGTATCATGTCCGGGTGGTATATTACCATATCTGTATCCAAAGGCAGGTCAGAACGTTCATTTTCAGGTATTATAGGCGTCAATTGCTAGGTATATTCAGGGAAACTATATATATAAGTGACGCAGAGACTATTGGGTTTTGTATAGATCATGCACTACGCTTTTGTCAGCACCGTGCAGTAATGTATGTTGGACCCAGAGGTTAGAAATGGCAAGCTCAATTCCTGAAATGCTAAGAGCAGAATGTAAATGTGAAGATATGGCCAAATGTGTACTTGGTCTTAAAGAACTAGATATCATTACATATAAGAAGTTATTGGAATGTGGTACACTTACTGCTGAAAGACTGGGACAGTTGCTGAACAGGGAGCGCAGTACAGCATATCGCTCTTTACAAAACCTTGCCTCGGTTGGCCTTGTTCATAAAGAGACCAGGTCAATAGATATAGGTGGCTATTACTATGAGTACACAGCCATTGAACCTTCTCAGGTCAAGGTCATGCTGAAGGCTACCATCGATGAGTGGTATAGTAAGGTAAGCAAGTTGATAGACAGGTTCGATCAGGAGATGCTTGACGGACCATGATAGAGGACTGATGGAACGAGGTAGTGAGAGAGAACGACCGCGTCCCATATGCGAGCAAAGCATTTCAGTCTTCAGCATGAAGGTGCCTTTTCTATTATTTAACTTTATCGACAGTCATAAATACAGTTATAGATATTATTATTACTTTGATGATAACTTTCGGCTTGACAGGCATCCTTATCCATCACACATTTCCATGATAGCTGTCTTTCGCTTTATATTCTTATCGCTTTTTTAAAGCACGCTCCATTTTCACATTCTTTTTTATATAATGTCCGCCCCTGGGGAAAAACGCGCGCGATTGGTGGCGAGCCGGGGATTGGGCTGCAAAAAGGTACTGCGTTCTTAGTTATAAAGATGCAACAGCCATCTTTCGTTATAGATCTATCACTCGTTTATTGTTAATTGGTCATCTGACCAGAAATGGAGGAAATATGAGCTAATTAGACAAATTCAAGCCGTTGTTCGTGAGATGTAAACAACTATAAATATAAGATACATACATGGACAAGTGGACAGTTCTGGTAAAAAGTTGCAGGCACTTCTTATCTTTGCAGTGCTTGCATTATTGCTCAGCTATGCATTGCACCCTTATAGCAGTGCGTTTCTGGGTGCATTCATCCTCTATGTCCTGTTCAAGCCACTTTACCGATATCTGGTCATACGCAGAAGGATAGGTCCGCTAGTTTCTGCCATCATGGTCATCTTCATTTCCTTGTTAGCTATTTTGGTCCCCATGTACGTCTTTTTTACCATGACCCTCATTCAGATACAGGTTCTGGTGCAGGACCTGGGATGGGTATCGATCCTCATGGATGCAATCATCCATTATATGAATAGTTTCAATGAGCTCTCTGCAGATCTGCTGGATACTGATATATTGTCGGTGAAGATAGACCTGAGCCTACAGGGACGATTGATGCAATTTATAACAAGCCTGACAAGTTATTTGAGTGGCATGGCCATGAGCACCATGTCTAGCATAGGTCAAAGTCTTCTCAATGCTGTTATCATGTATTTTGTATTCTTCTATCTGCTTACAGAGGACAGTTCTGAGTTTGCACAGAAGGCACGGATGGCAATACCATTTAACGAAGAGAACACACAAAAGCTACTCAGTGAATTCAGCTCACTGGTCAAGACCCTTTTTTTCAACTGTGGGTTGGTTGCACTGATACAGGGCCTTTTATTGACCCTATCGTTCCTCGTTCTCGGTATCAAAGGTGCTATCATGTGGGGTTTCCTTACCATGTTGCTTTCTTTTCTATCTGCGAAAGGTGCACCTGTTGTATGGATCCCTGTCATGTTATTGCGTCTGATCACAGGAGACATGCTTACAGCGATTGGTATACTTATCACAGGTATCGTGCTTGCTATACTTGGCAAGGTTCTCAGGGCAGGTATTAAGGAAATAACAGGCGAGGTACATCCCCTTACATTATTTGTGGGTGTGGTCAGCGGAATGAAGCTCTTTGGTCTATCGGGTGTATTCATCGGTCCTATGCTCATCTCATATGTAGTGCTTGTGGCAAGGATGATACAGGAAGAGTTCCTTATAGAAAGGGATGCCACATATTTAATGAACAAACAGGAGGACTCTGAAAAGCATGGTTGATGTGGATCGGACAAAAAGGACCTATAAGCAAGCACTGGCAACACTGCTATGTTTAGCTTTGATGGTATTGCTCCTATATGCAATATATCCCTACAAGAATGCTTTTTTCGGAGCATTCATACTTTTTGCAGTTCTCAGACCATTGAATCGTTTCCTCACGTTGAGGCTCAAGATAGGTTCGGATATTGCGGCAGTGCTGGTCATTTTAATTGCGTTCCTCATCATCCTTGTTCCTTTCTTTCTCTTGTTCACAGTTGTGATGGCCGAGGCACAGAACCTCATTGTTCAGATCGAGTACATGCCTGACCTTGATGCCCTGCCGGAAACCATTCGTACTGTGCTCAACGATATCATTTCCCTCCTGCCTCCTGATATCGACCTTAAGGAAAAAGCAATGGGTATGATTACAAAAGTTGCGGTCCTTTTCAGCGAATCAATGGTAGGCTTGGCCAAGAACACTGGCAAGATCATCATCGATCTGACCATCATGCTCTTTTTACTATTTTACATGCTGACAGGAGAAAGATCGGCCTTTTCCAAGAGTCTGCGCAATGCCATTCCCTTCAATGAAGAGAACACTACAAGGTTGTTCGATGAATTTGGATCGATGGTCAAGACCATGCTTATCAGTACCGGAGCCATTGCGCTCATCCAGGGTGCACTTCTTACCATTACCTTCCTTATATTTGGATTGAAAGGGGCTTTCCTATGGGGTTCCATCACAGTGTTGCTCTCCTTCCTTCCTGTCGTAGGTCCTCCCTTTATATGGGTCCCAGCAAGCCTCATCCAGCTATTGCAACAGGATTATGTCAGTGCAGCAGGTGTGTTTGCAGGAGGCGTCATCCTAAGCTCTGTGGACAACTTCATCCGTCCTGCCATAGGTAAGAAAGTAGGCGAATTACATCCATTGGTATCACTTGTGGGCGTCATTATAGGTATCGACCTTTTTGGCCTTCTGGGAATAATCATAGGACCTCTGTTGATATCCTATACGCTCCTTGTTGCAAGGATGTTCAATGAGGAATATATGAGCTAAGCATACATAGGGGCATAGTTCACACTCTATAAAAAAGCAATAGACTGTACAAAGTGCTACTTTTTAACATACACTTTGACAGCATCGCTCACTATCTGCACCAGTTGTCCATGTCCAATGCCAGAAACAGCCACAAGCACCTTTAACCTTCGGGGTTGTGCATTGTCAGTTCTGATGATCTCATATCCTATATCCATATCATGGGCAGTAAGGTTTGCGCGCACAGTATCAGTATCAGATTCAGCGAACAACTTTATGTGCCCCACGAACATGGGGCTGGCACTGGTCACATCAGCCTGTATCTTCTCCATCAGTTCCCTGACAAGGTCCATGGCCTGCTCGGTCGGCATATCAGCAATGACACATTCGGTCGCATAGCTGGCAATACCGGAGGCATCTATGGAGTTGACCGCAACATCCACAGGTCTACCGGTGGCCCTGTCCATGAGAATGGCGGCACCATTGGCCTTTAGCACACTATCGTTATTTCTCTGAAGCTTCTCCCCCATAAGTAGCCCCACCATTTCATCCCAGTGCTCATCTTCTTTTGAAGCTGAAAGTAATATCACTTTTGCATTCGGGTTCAATTGTTGCACAGCAGTCTCAATGATAGGTAACATGTGTTTGTCCATAATGTCTATCTTGTTGATGCCCAGCACATCGGCATCTATGATCTGCCGCATTGCAAAGTTCTTCACTTCCTTCATCAACTGCTTGAACCTGCTTCCATCGATAAGGGTCACAAGGGGCTGTACTGTGGTATCCTTCAGGTCCATAAGCTCCAGTTCTTTTTTTATCATCTGGGGGAAAGCAATCCCTGTTGGCTCTATTATTAAAACATCAGGTTGGTACTCCTTGAGCAAAAGGGTGATGGTTGTCTTCATATTGACCTTTAGTGAGCAACAGATACAACCATTTGTAAGCTCAGTGGTCCTGAGGCCGTACTTGGAAATAATGTCCCCATCTATTCCTATCTCTCCTATCTCGTTGACAATGATGGCAACTTTCATTCCCTCTTCGCTAAGCTCTTTTCCAAGCCTCAGGACGGTGGTGGTCTTGCCACTGCCAAGGAAACCACCGATCACCAGGATCTTCATATGTCTTTCTCACCCTCTGCCAGCTTCATACATCGATCTCAAGCACCTTTAGGTTCATCCAGCTGAACTTATCCTTCGGGAAGGCATTGATGCATCTTTTGCAGTTTGCACCATCACATAGGTCTGAACTTATCATGATGATACCTTCCTCACTCATGCTTAACGCATCTGTGGGGCATACCTTCACATACTTCTGGCACTCCGGACAATCTATCTTCATAGTAAGGAAAGTTCCCACCCGTTCCAGGACTTCGAGTCCCTCTTCTCCAAAAACAGGGATATCTCTGAGCACTCGCTTGTCCACTTTTGTTACATGGTCAGGCATGTCTATCTCAGGAAGACCTTTTTTCTTTAGGAGCTTTTTCATCATCTTAAAGGGCATACCTTCTGTCCAGTATGATATTTCCTGTATGTATGCATCCTTGAAACCCTGGTCGGTTGCAAACATAATATGGTTGCTCAGGATCTTTTGGGAGATCTCCTTAAGCTCCCAGAGTCTTGCTTCAGAAAGCAGTATTTCCCTTGCCATTATCAAGGATGTATTGCCTATCTGTATCACTTCTTCAACATTGTAGGGTACCATTCCTATCTGGTGTGCTTTCACAGCATCCATATAAGTGCCTGCAGCTCCTGACATATACGCTTTTTTAACTTCACTGACCTCAATACCTGCAGCATTACAAAGGGCCAGGTGACCTGCACGTATGGCACCAATAGCAAGTCCTGCTTCATGTAGGTCCTTTTCAAAGAACCTTACCTTGTCCTGCAGATATAATGCGTGGTCTGGGGAATTAATTTTGGGGAGCTGTATGATGCCGTTCTTCATACCGGCATCGACAATAGCGATAACTCCTGTTCCTGTAATTCCTTTTGCATGGACGTCACTGTCCTCTATTATCTCCCCGGTCTTTGGGTTGCTAAGTTTTGCCTTGACAGTGTTCATTTCCGCATCCAGTACATAACAGCGGATATTGTCATTTTCGAATTCAACATCTGTGATCACATAGGGGGAGGCAAGCTTTCCATATTTTATCTGCTGTCCTTCCAGTGCAGGACCAGCTGCAGCAGAACCTGTATATATGACACCTTTGTGAATGAGCGCCATTTCAGCATTTGTCCCGTAATCGGTGGCTATGGCCGTTTCCTGTGTATCGATAAAACCCGACCTTACAATAAGGGCAAGGGCATCTGCACCGATCTCATGCTTTATTGTTGGAGGCACCACCAGTTTTGCATTGGGATATACCTCAAGACCGCTGATCTCAGAGCAATCTATTATCCGTGCGCTCCTATCTGATTCCTTTATGTTCAGTTTCTCTTTTTTTCTCTCTCCTGCATATGCCAGGTCATCTATTGCTATTCCCTGGAATATGGAAAGTTGGATAGGGTTGCCACAGATGGCCATCCTCTGCAGTTCTTCTGGTCTTATCTGCAATGCATCGATGACCTTTCTCACAGCGTTGACATGTAGGCCATGGGCAAGTCTTAGTCCATAGGTGATGGCAAAATCAAGATGGTCCATCACATTTGCACCTGGCAGGGGGTTACGCAAGGTAATGACTGTCTTTTTTATCTCCCCCGTATCCAGATCTATCTTCTGTGCTCTTATACCGCTGGTTCCCAGGTCTATGGCAACTCCTATCTTCATGTTCTTTTACCTCCTGAATCTAAAGGCTCTCACAGGTACTGTTCAACCTCGTGTTTCAAGCCATAAATTTACATTTCTTCTGTTGTATATAAAGCTTTAGAGTTTTGGCAAAAAAGTTAAAAAAAGTCAGCTCTATGCAGAGCTGGCCATAGAAGAATGGAATGGTCGAATGCAAACCTTTATATAGGGTCTAAAACTATCATTTTAAGATAGTTCTGTCATTTCTTCACAGGACAACATTCCCGTGGTGATGAGCGACAATCCAGATATTCTCCTGTCTCATAGTAGTGTCTGAAATGCTCAAGCCAAAGGGGCCACTCGTTTCTCATATCTATGAATTCTACAAACTTTGTGAGTATCTCAAAGGTTTCAGGTGCAAGCACGTGTTCTATCTTACATGCATCCTGATTCGCATTATTCTCATCAAGTCCTAACAAAAGCAGGAAATCCCTTATCACTCCATGCTTTTCCATGGTGGTCCTGGCGATCTTCTCTCCTTCTTCAGTAAGGGTGACACCACCGTACTTCTCATAGTTGATGTAACCCTGTTTTGTGAGCTTCTTGAACATTCCGGTCACACTGGGTGAGCTCAGTTCCAGTTCCTTTGAAACATCCTTCACCTGAGCATAGCCTTTCCTTTCAACGATCTTTTCTATGGCTTTCAGGTAATCTTCAGTTCTTTCTGTCGTCATGTGCACCTACCTTTTTTCGCATTAGCTATTTATGATAGAGGGTGTCATCATGTTATATAAACATATTGCTATATTGCTATACATCGCAAAATGTATCAGGAAATATATGATGTTTGCTTTCTTCCTTCTTCAAAAGCCCTCAGGTTTATATCCACGGTCTTTGGAGGCACAAGCTCAGTTATGCTCTTTCGGATAATATCTGCATCGATCGGCAGAAAATTTGAGATGGCACCTACCATTAGGACATTCATAGCCTGTGCATTGCCTGCTTGTGCAGCAAGCTGCGTGGCATTGAAGGCCACAACCTTTCGTTTAGCCCTGAGCGAGGCCATGATCTCCTCAATATCAGGATATGTGCATTGCCCCGAGGTCACGGTTACAGGCAGGATAGCTTCAGTGTTCACAATTACTATCCCATCATCGGATAGGTACTCAAGGTAGCGCAGGGCTTCGCTGGGCTCAAGTGCCAGTAGCACATCTGCTCCTCCTCGGGGTATCATGGAGCCAAGCTCACAGCCAATGCGCACGTGATTTACCACAGAGCCACCCCTTTGTGCCATTCCATGTGTCTCAGCTGCACGGATGGATAGTCCTTTCTTCACAGCTGCACTTCCTATTACATTGGATGCGAGGATAGCTCCCTGGCCTCCTACACCAGCTATCACAAGATCGAATTCAGATATTCCTTTTGCACTCATTGTCCTACCTCTGGTATAGCTTCGAACCTACAAACTTTGGCACACACGCCACAACCTGTGCAGGTATTGTTTATCCTTGCCCGCATAGTCTTCACATCGAACTCTATTGCCGGACATCCAAGTCTTACACATGCCCGACAGCCTTTACATTTCTCTGTATCTATGCTAAATGGCTTCTTACGCACTCCGGCACGTCTTGCATCAATAACACATGCCTGGGTGGCTATGACCACGGCCGTGCCATCAAAATCCTTCGCCCTCTTGAAAACATCCTCTGTCCTTGCAATGTCATATGGATCGACAATTTCCACAAACTCTGCTCCCATGCTGCGACAAAGGTCCTCGATGGATATCTGGGTAGTTCGTTCACCGGTAACTGTCTTTCCCATACCGGGGTTTTGCTGGTGTCCGGTCATTGCCGTTATGCGGTTATCCAGTATCGTCACTGTGATACGGGCCTTATTGTAGATAGCATTGAGCAGTCCCGTCATTCCGCTATGGAAAAATGTGGAATCCCCAATTGAACAACATATGGGCCGTTTCTCACCTGCATGATAGAGGCCACTTGCCACTGTAATGCTTGCACCCATACAAAGGGCGGTATCCACGGTCCCGTTCTGGATGCCCAGGGTATAGCAGCCGATATCACTGGGGAATATGGCATCTTTTCCAAATACCTTTTTCATGACGTGGAATGTTGCTCTGTGTGAGCATCCGGGACACATTACAGGAGGACGCTGGGGCAAGTCCAGTCCACATCCCCCAACCTCGGTCCTAGCTGCAATATCCGTCACTGGATAGGAGCTACCAAGGAGCACTTCCATACAGATGTCCACATTCAACTCATTGACCCTTGGCACAGGTCCTTGCATCTTCCCGACTATCTTGATATTAAGTCCCATTTCCTGGGCTATGATGCGCACTTGCTCTTCCACTACTGGTTCCATCTCTTCGAATATTATAATCTCATCAATTCCTTGCAGTATTGAGCGGATCTTAGCCTCTGGTACAGGCCAGGTCCCTATCTTGAGGAAGGATGCAGATGTCCCGGTCCTGATGAGTGCCTCTTTTGCATATACCGACGCCACACCTGAAGCAATGACGCCGGTCCTTGCTCCTTCTATAATCTCAAGTTCGTTCCATGGTGATCTTTCCATTTCCTCGGCGATATCTTCTTGCAGGCGCAACAAGAAAGGATGGCGTATGCGGGCATTCTTGGGTATCATCACCCATCTGTTTAGGTCCTTTTCAAAAGAGGCCATGGGTGCATGATCACTGAGCTCACCCAATTCAACATCGGACTTTCCATGTGATATCCTTGTTGTGGGTCTGAAGATGACTGGGATTTGCATTCGTCCAGACAGGTCTAGGGCATAGGGTATCATATCCTTTGCTTCCTGGGGTGTTGCCGGGTCGAAACAAGGGATATGTGCAAATTGTGAGTATCTACGGGAATCCTGCTCGTTCTGTGAAGAATGACATGAAGGATCGTCGGCCACAAGTATAATCATACTTCCCTTGATGCCCATATAGGCCAAGGTCATCAGAGGGTCTGCAGCAACGTTCAGTCCTACATGTTTCATGGTGACAACTGAGCGCACACCAGCTATAGCAGCACCGGCTGCCACTTCAAGCGCTACCTTTTCGTTTACCGACCATTCTATGTGGAATTTCCTTTCTTTCATTGAAGCAAGGGTGCCGATTATTTCGGATGACGGTGTGCCCGGATAACCGGATATCACTTGTACTCCCCCCTCGAGGATACCACGCGCTATTGCGTCATTTCCCAGCATGTACTCGCGTATTCTCATGATGATCTCCTGGAGCCCTTAACTTAATGAATATTAATAAACATATCCTAAACAAGGGAATATGG
>CAZBJM010000067.1:0-11027 GCA_964492225.1 uncultured Methanosarcinales archaeon | reverse complement strand
TGGAACAAAGCTTGCCCGCGGTGCAAATTTTAAATGTCTTATGTCAGGCTCACCTATGCCACATGATTATGTCCGTGGCGAATTTCAGGGAAAAAGAAATCGCGATGTACTCATGGCAATTGTAGCTGAAAGTAACCGTGGCAGAGTTTATTTGTCACCGACATCTGAGCAAGAGAAAATTGCCAGAAATGCCAGTCCCAAATGGTTCCCTGATCAAGAAATGAATCAAGAAACCAGTAATCTGGTTAGTGGACGCGGTTATGGTATTACTCATTGGCATGAAATATTCACCCCCCGCCAGCTCCTCGCCCTGACCACCTTCTCCGATTTAGTATCGGAAGCCCGTGAATTGATAAAAACCGATGCTATCACTGCTGGTATGGCTGATGATGGGCTGGGAATTGATGAAGGGGGGATGGGGGCGCAGGCGTATGCGGATGCGGTGGGGGTGTATCTGGCGTTCGGTTTAGGCAAGTGTACTGATTATTGGAACAGTCATTGCACTTGGTCTCCGATAGCAGAGTACATAGGGCATCTATTCACACGTCAAGCTATTCCCATGATGTGGGATTACACTGAAGCTAACCCATTTTCAACATCGACTGGTAATTGGAATGGAATGCTTATATGGGCAATTAGAGTACTAAATTCTTTATTAACTGGCATCATTTTAGAAGGTTCTTCATATCAACTGGATGCACAAACACAGCTATTATCAAAGCATAAAATTGTCTCTACTGACCCTCCTTATTATGATAATATTGGCTATGCAGACCTATCTGATTTCTTCTATGTGTGGATACGAAAATCAATGAAGAACACATTTCCAAATCTTTTTGCAACTTTATCTGCACCCAAAGCGGAAGAACTGGTAGCAACTCCCTATCGCCATGGGAGTAAAGAAGTTGCTGAATCTTTTTTTATGGATGGAATGACTTGTGCAATGAAGGGATTAGCTCAGCAAGCACATCCAGGATTTCCTTTAACTATCTACTATGCCTTTAAACAATCAGAAACAAAAGAAGGAGCGACTGCTTCAACAGGGTGGGAAACTTTTTTAGAAGCAGTGATTACAGCTGGTTTTTCTTTGACAGGAACAATACCCTTGCGTACTGAACGCACTGCTCGTTCTGTTGGAATTGACACCAATGCCCTCGCATCCAGCATTGTCCTTGTTTGTCGCAAGCGAAGTCCAGATGCACCCATAGCAACACGGAGAGAGTTTTTGGATGCATTGGGGGATGAGTTGCCAGAGGCATTAAGGCTTTTACAGAAGGGGAATATTGCGCCGGTGGACTTGGCGCAGGCGGCAATTGGACCGGGGATGGGGGTATTTACGCGCTATGCTAAGGTAATTGATGCAAAGGGGGAGGCGATGACGGTGAGGGAGGCGTTGGCGCTGATAAACCAGACTTTGGATGAGGTGCTGGCGGAGCAGGAAGGGGACTTTGATGCGGATAGTCGCTGGGCTTTGGCTTGGTTTGAGCAATATGGATTTGAGATGGGGGTGTAGGGGGGGGCAGGGACGCGCGGAGAGGCGAAAAATGCCGGTGGGGGGGGGATTCGTGGGGGGGGGATCCTGGTGGCAAAGGGGGGGAAGGTGAGGCTGCTAAGACCTGAAGAGCTTGCGGTGGACTGGGACCCAAGTACAGATGCGCGACTTACGGCATGGGAGGCAGTGCATCATATGATACGGGTGCTTGATACAGGAGGGGAGAGTGCGGCAGCAGAGCTTTTGGCAAAGCTTGCAAGCCACGGGGATAGCACGCGAGAATTGGCATACAGGCTCTATACCATGTGTGAGCGCAAAAAAAGGTCAAATGAGGCACACGCATACAATGCACTGGTGCAAAGCTGGTCTGAGATAGTAAAACTATCAAAGGGGAGTGCAAATGTGAAACTACCGAAGGGACAGACACAGCTTCAAATTGAAGACGATGATGAGTAAAAAGTGGAATGGATGAGCAAAGTTGGGGTAAAAAAAGATTGATTATTGAGGTATGAAAATGTCACTGACCAATCATGAACGAGTAGGAAAAGCACTGGGAATGCTCAAGGAGGGACTTGGTCCGTTCATAGAGCGTGAGATGGAAAACAAATACGGTGAACAGGCACAGGAGGAAGCAAATCGAATACTTGGAAACGAATGGCTATTCTCTGGCAAAAGTATCAGGGAAATGGATGCTGGAGCACAGCTCAAACTCATGTGGGACACATGGAACGACATATTCCGACAGGTACTAAGTTTCTCTGAAAGAACACTGGTCAGTGAACTAAGAGATGTACGCAACCGCTGGGCACACCAGTCTGCATTTTCCAGTGATGATGCAGACCGTGCACTAGACTCTGTGGAAAGACTGCTCACCGCTGCCTCAGCTCCCCAAGCAAATGAAGTGCGCAAACTAAAAATGGAGCTCCGTCAACTGGTATTCAGTGAACAGACACGCAGTGCAAGCCGCAGGACAATTGGCACAATAGAGAATAACACAAACATAAAACCATGGAGAGAAATAATAACCCCACACAAAGACGTAGCAAGCGGGCAATTTGAGCAAGCAAGCTTTGCAGCTGACCTTTGGTATGTACATATAGGGGAAGGGAAAAGGGACGATGAATACAGCGATCCTGCCGAATTTTTCCGCAGAACATATCTCACAGAAAGCCTCAAAAACTTGCTAATAAACGCAGTAAGGAGGATATCTAGCAATCAAGGCGACCCAGTGATCCAATTGCAAACAAACTTTGGAGGCGGTAAAACCCACTCCATGCTTGCCCTCTATCACCTCTTCTCAGGCAAAGCAAGTGCAAAAGAACTCCTTGGCATTGAAGAAATACTAATGGAAGCAAAACCCGATACACCATCATCAGAGATAAAAATACCAACTGCAAAGCTTGTGGTACTGGTGGGAAACAGAATATCCCCGGGCAATCCCAGTGTAAAAGCAGATGGCACAACTGTCAACACCCTCTGGGGAGAGATAGCTTGGCAACTAGGAGGCAAAGCCGCCTACGAACTCATACGTAATGATGATGAAAGAGCAACAAACCCCGGAGATACTTTGCGCAAACTCTTCAACGAATACGGACCATGCGTTATACTCATAGATGAATGGGTCGCATATGCCAGACAGTTAAATGTCCAAAGCAACCTTCCAGCAGGCAGTTTTGAGACACAGTTCTCCTTTGCTCAGGCACTTACAGAATCCGCCAAGCTTGCAGATAAATGCTTGCTTGTAATAAGTCTACCAGCCTCAGATACCGCAACAAACAAACACATGCACGCCGACGATGTGGAGGTTGGCGGTCAGCGTGGACGCGAAGCACTTGAACGCCTACGCAATGTAGTAGGACGCGTGGAATCTATTTGGATACCTGCAAGTGCTGAAGAAAGCTTTGAGATAGTACGCAGAAGGCTTTTTGAACCCATGACCGACCCCCGTCAATTCACAGACCGCGACGTGATAGCCAAAGCATTCACAAGTCTCTACAAAACCCAAAAACAGGAATTCCCAAGTGAGTGCGGCGAATCAAAATATGAAAAACGAATCCAAGCGGCATATCCTATACATCCTGAAGTTTTTGACCGCCTCTATACCGAATGGTCTACCCAAATCAATTTCCAACGCACCCGTGGTGTACTGCGCCTAATGGCAGCAGTTATACACAGCCTCTGGGATAAAGGTGACAAGAATCCATTGATAATGCCTGCCCATATCCCCATAGAAGACCCCAAGGTACGCTCAGAGCTTACTCGTTACCTCACAGACAATTGGATCCCTATCATTGAGAAAGATGTCGACGGTGCCGGTTCACTACCCCAGTTCATCGACAGTGAAGTTGCAAACCTTGGGAAGTTCTCAGCCTGCCGACGTGTTGCACGCACCATCTTTTTAGGTTCTGCCCCTTCCGGCAGTGCTGCAAATCGTGGCATCGAAGACAGGCAAATAAAACTTGGCTGTGTTATGCCCGGTGAACCCACTGCTGTTTTTGGGGATGCTCTAAGAAGACTATCCAATAGTGCAACCTATCTATATCAAGATGGAACCCGTTACTGGTACTCAACCCAACCAACTGTAACAAAACTAGCTGAAGATCGCGCTGAACAATTAAAACGTGAACCTAACAAAATAGAAAAAGAGCTAGAGAAACGTCTGCGTGCAGACCTTCGAAAAACAGGAGCTTTCAAGCTTATCCACATCTTCCCCGAGTCAAGTGCAGATATACTGGATAACTTTGATAGCAAACTAGTTGTCCTAAGCCCAGAGTATGCCTATACAAAAGACCTTGACAAAAATCCCACTCTTGAAGCCACAAAGACCATCCTTGAGACCAGAGGCAACAATCCCCGAATATACAGGAACACCATGCTATTCATGGCACCCGATAAGACTCGTTTTCAAGACTTGGATGAAGCCATACGTAAATATCTTGCTTGGGAATCCATTATAGGTGAAAAAGAAGCCCTTGATCTATCCCCATTCCAAGTAAAACAAGCCACAGCACAACGTGACTCCATGCATGGAACTATAAATGCCCGCATTCCCGAGACCTATCATTGGCTACTTATCCCAGTCCAAGCAAAAGATTCTCAAAAAATCGAGTTCAAAGACATCAAGCTCATCGGCCAAGAAACCCTTGCGCAACGTGCCACAAAAAAACTCCAAAGCGAAGAACTTATGATATCTTCCATTGCGCCGTCACGCCTTAAAATAGAACTTGATAAGATCCCCCTGTGGAGGGGCAATCACGTTTCAATAAAACAGCTCATAGAAGACATGGCGTCTTATATATATTTGCCTCGTTTGACAAGCTCAGATGTCTTACTGCATGCCATAAGCGATGGCCTTACCTTATTAACATGGAACAATGATTCATTTGCCTATGCAGACAGCTTTGATGAAGCAAAGGGGCGCTATATAGGGCTACGTTGTGGTCAAGCAACAAAGATCAACGAAGAATCAACAGGACTTCTGGTGCGCCCTGATATTGCTGTTGTTCAGTGGGAAAATGATATGTTAGCAGCAAAAACTTCAGCTGCTAATAATAGACCAACTGCTACCACAGGTGCTATTCCATCAAGTGCAAATGGAAACGCAAATACAGTTTCCTATCCTAATGCACACGACAATGCCACAGATAACACAATACATGATCCTCCAATAGAAAAGAGCCGCCCAAAGAAACGCTATCAAGGCAGTGTGGAACTTGATGCTCTTAGGGTAGCACGGGATGCTGGTAAGATTGCCGAGGAAGTAATTGCAAATCTTGGAAATGTTAAAATAAAAGTTACACTTGAGATTGAAGCCATTACTGACTCAGAATTTTCAGAGCAAACCATAAGAATTGTCTCAGAAAATGGAAAGGCATTGAAGTTTGTAGAGCAAAGTTTTGAGGAAGAATAATTTTCATCCTCCAAACGTATCAGGACGACTTGGATCATTATCTCACAAGCCCCGCTTGTTCATCCATCCTCTCCCATCTCTTTCAATCCCAATGGAAGGTGTGGAGTTATCGCAAAAAGGGCGCACGTCTATTGCTTTCGACAAAGCCGCCGTCCACTACACGTGCGCCCAATCTCAGCCCCACCCACTCCTTTAGATCTAAAGATGGGCACTCAAATACCTCGCTCCTCCACGCAAAAAGCACAATAGCAACAGCTATTTTAAATATCAAGTTCATTTTTGAACAACAGATACAAGCAGACCATCTTTATTGATGCATCCATCTGCGACAAAGGATGTACCATATGATAGACCATATGCGCAAAATGAAAGGCACAGGGCAGAGTCCTCCCAGGGTGAGCGGGAGTGAGATATTCTGGTCCTGGTTGGGTAGCTTTGTTGGGATAATGGCGGTGGCCTTGCTACACATGCGCTTTGTGGATACATTTGGTCTATCTCTTATCATTGGTTCCTTTGGAGCATCGGCAGTACTGATCTATGGTGCTATCAAAAGTCCTCTGGCCCAGCCCAGGAATCTTGTGGGTGGGCATCTGCTATCGGCAATGGTGGGGGTTCTAACGCACCAGTTACTTGGTCCATGGCCTTGGCTTTCGGCAGCTGTGGCGGTATCTGTTGCAATTGCCCTGATGCAATACACAAGGACCCTGCATCCACCGGGGGGTGCCACGGCCTTGATAGCAGTCATTGGGGGAGAGAGTGTGTACAGCATGGGATATCTGTATCTGCTGACCACGACCTTTGGAGCATGTGTCATGTTAGTTGTGGCTCTGATGGTAAACAACATACCAAAGGACCGTAAGTATCCCGAATACTGGTTCTAAATTTAAAAGCTGGACCACTTTCGGTGATATATCACTTACACTTGTCACGATACAATCGTTTGCACATGGGTCTTCTTGCAGGGAAGAGCCAGGCTGGCTTGAAGTTCAGGATGAGCCATTTCAGGTATTGCTTATAGTCTTTCCTAAATGCGACCACGTCTAGGAACCCATCCACCACCTCTACATCCCTGGTGAAGGCATTGAATGCCCTTTCAGGGAAACGATGCATGATACTGGCGAAGATGAGGGAGTATCGCAGGTGTGTCCCAAAATCAGCATAACAGCGCTTCTCATACTGCTTCAGATGTGCAGGTCCATTCTCATGGTCCAGTGCTTCGGCCACTACCTCGGCGGCTATCTTGCCAGACCGTATGGCGTATGCAAGTCCCTCTCCGGTAAAAGCATCCACAAAGCCTGCCGCATCTCCCACAAGCATCGATCTGCCCCGGACGAGGTCCCTTTTATGACCACCGCATGGTATCACATGGCCATTGAACTGGTATTCACCGTTGAATCCATTGTCTTTGAGGTATTTGCGCATTGTACCCCGTGGGTCACGCATTCGGCTTGCAAGTCCCCCTGTACCTACAGAAAAGTATGCATTATGGGGAAATATCCATCCATAGCCCATGCCAGCAACCCCAAAACGCAGCTCCACAGCATTCTTTATGTATTTGTCTATGGTCTCATTGTCCTCAGGCACTTCTGTGACAATACATACACCGTATTCGTTCTTCTTATCCTTCCTGCGTACGGTGTGCTTCAGGCTTCCCTGGGCACCGCTTGCAATAATAAGGAACCTTGATGAATAGACCGAATTAGCAGTCCTCACGCTCACGTGGTCCCCTTCAGTTATCTCAAGCACCTTTTCTCCAGTGTGCACCTGTGTACCTGTTTCCCTTGCCCTATCAAGCAGGAAGTGGTCAAGCTTGCTCCTGGTGACCAGTACAGATAGTCTGTAATCCTTTGAATGCTCAATGACCTGGTCCTTGAAGCATATCCTGGCCCCATACACTTCCTTTTCTATAATGCTAGGAGGAAGTTCAAGGTCAAGACAGGACAAGGCATGCTCAGAAAGAGCTCCACCACAGGGCTTGTATCTGGGGAACTCCTCCTTTTCTATGATAAGTGCCTTCAGTCCAAGCTTCCCGGCTATCCTTCCGGCCGTTGCACCTGATGGGCCACCACCTACAATGATAAGATCGTACATCATATCTCCGGTCTAGTGCTTGCTTCTCTTGGTGAACATGTCCAATACCGCAAGGACAGAATCGTAGTCTACTTCTGTATTGTAACACCCATCGTTCAGCATGGGAACGCCATAGGTCACAATATCCTTTCCCTTAAGTGCCATCATCACTTTATTGAGTTCATAATCGCAGGCTATAAGGAGGGCACCATCGAACTTCTCCTCTTTTATTATATGTTTCACAAAAGACGAACCTGTGACTATATAGAGCTTATAGCCATATCTAACAGCATCTTCCTTGAGTCTGGAAAAGGCACATTTCCCACAGGCTGTACATTGTATCCCTGTTCGTGTTGATACAGCCGGACAATCAAGGGACCGCATGCAGTGTGGGGCTATTATCATACGCTTGCTGGTCTTTGCAAATTCGTCCTTATTTGCAATGTTCTTCAGAGAGAACATCCATTTATCAAGGACCCGTGTGTCTGAGAACTTGAAGAAAAAGTACTTCAAAGGGAGATAGAAGAAATCAAGCACCCCTGAAAAGAACCCAGCTGCCCGTACGTGTCCTTTCAGGCTCGCTTTACTTGCAAGAAGTGCCAATGCTGCTACTATCACTGAGAGTACAGCAAGGATAGCTATGATCTCACCTATCAGTTTAAACATCGCACTCCTCCATCTTTTTTATGACCTCATTGACATCGACCTTTGTATCAAAACATCCATCCTTTATCAAAGGAACACCCTGGACTACCATAAAAGGTGAAGCACCCTGCATGGACTCAGCGAGGTCCTGATAGCATGCTACGCCAATACAGCTCTTAGGGTGCTGGGTCTTTATTATCTTCTTGACAAAACTTCCGCCTGGTATCACATATACTTCGAAGTTATGTTCTTTGGCTGCATTATAGATGCTTGCAATGTCGCAAAGACCACACATCTTGCATTCATAGCCGATTATTGGGTCACAACGGGCTTTACATTGCGGATGGCGCATGCACTGTGGCAGGAATATGACACGTTTGCCCTTTGTCTTTTTGAACTTATCTATCATGACCGCATTGCGCACTTCCACCAGTATCTCATCCACCAGTGATTCTTTTATCTTGAACACATTGCAAATGAACTTGGAAGGGCCATAGAACAGATAAAGGATGAACAGGATGAAGTTTGGAAAAAGTACCTTTTTCTTCTTGAAACTATAGACACCAAATGCCAGTGCTGCCACGATACCCATAATAGTGACCAATGCAAGGAGGATGAACATCTTCCCAAGCAATTCGTAAGGGATCTGCATAATTAGATAATGTATAGCTAAGTATATTCAATTTACCCTTTAATAAAAAAAGAACGAGTGATCAAGATCACTCGGGTGAGTCACTAAGGTCGATACCCATGGCTTCTGCGGCAAGGACTACAACGTCCTCCACCACAAGTCCCTTTGCACCGATGGCGTCCCTTCCGTCACTGAGGTTCCTCTTACAGAATGGACATGCACTTGAAAGGATGTCTGCTTTTGTTATAAGCGCATCTTCCACACGGGTCGAAGCTACCTTAAGGGCAAGGTCTGGGATACCAGCCTTCACTCCACCGCCTGCTCCACAGCAACGCTGGTCCTCTTCGATGCGGTCCATTTCGATAAGCTCGATACCAGGTATTGCTTTTAGCACAGCCCTTGGTGGTTCATATACGCCCACGTGGCGTCCAAGGTGACATGGATCGTGGTATGTGACCTTCTTGTTAATGGACTCCTGCCACTTGATGTCTCCCTTCTCTATGAGCTCCTGCAGGAACTGGGTGATATGGACCACCTTGAAAGGAAGCTCTTGTCCAGTGAGCCTTGGCCAGTCTACCTTCGATGCCCTGAAACATCCAGCACAAGCATAGAGCACGGTCTTTGCCCCTCTTGCCTTTATGTTGTCGATGTTCTTCTGTGCATTCTTCTTTGCAATGTCATTGACGAAATACTGACCTGTCCTTATCAATGCAGAACCACAGCATATCTCATCCTCTCCAAGCATGGTGAACTTGATGCCAAGCTTATTGAGCAGTCTTGTCGTTGCAAGTGCCAGTTTCCTTTGCTTGAGCTCTGCAGTACAACCTCCAAAGTATAGGATCTCGGCATGTTCTTCGACCTTTATATCTGCCGGGAACCAGTTAACTCTGTTCTTGTTATCCTCCATATAGGGGTTCTTGTATTCAGTGATGAGCTTAAGGAAGGCTGTCTGTTTCCCATAGGGTCCATTACCGCGCTTGACGAGGTTTGCACGCATGGATTCCCAAAGTTCTACGGTGTTGATGGCAGATTCACAGACCGTTGCACAGATACCACATGTGGTACAGCCGTACACATCGTTCTTGAACTCCTCTATATCTTCCTCTGGAATTGCCTTTGGACCAAAGAGCATTGCACGCAAGCCATAGGACTGGTTTATGTAGTTCCTCCATCTGAGGATCTTGTCCCTTGGTGCAAGCCCAGGTCTATGACCGGAAGCGTCATATGTTGGACACCAGTCAACACACTCACCACAGCGGCTACATGCATCCAGTTCCATGAGCTGGACCGCAGTGAAGTTCTCAGTAGTGATGGAAGGAGTGCGCTTTGCCATTTTACTCTCCTCCTTTGTTTGCCAGCAGTGCAAATGGTATGGCTAGCATGTGTATGTACTTGCTGAATGGTATATAGGCGATACAGAACAACAATGACAATACTACGTGGAAGAATGACATAGGTGGTGCCCACTCAAAAGGCAGACCAAAGCCCCAGAACCTACCTGTCCTGATACCATCGGCAATGAATCCTGTGATGGTGATTATAGTAAGGCCCACAAGGAGCACGGAGTCGTATGCTATTGTTGCTTCACGTACCTTGGCAACAAAGAGCCTTCTGTAAATTGCAATAATGATACCTGTAAGCAGTATGTAGCTGAAGATGTCATTAGGTACTGATATAAGTTCTCTGAACACTCCAGGTTCCAGGTACCATGGGAATATGTGTTCGTAACCTAGTTTTGCACTGATCATGTGTGACATTTCAACTATGAACATGAACATAGAGAAGAGGAAGAGTGCCATCCAGCCAAAGAATATTGTGAAGTGCATGAACCATCTGAGGGGGCTCCTTCTAAGGATCCTTCTCTGGAATACGATATCCAATATGAAGGTCTTAAGCACAGATTGATTGTGCACATGCCCCGGTTCGCTCATCTGTTGAGCAAGCATTGCAGGAAATGCAAAGATGCTCTTGGCTGGTTTCTGTCCATAACCAGTGGAACCCATGCCCCATTTCTTCAAACATACGATCATCCCCACACAAAAGATAGCCATGGCCAGAAGTGAGATCACCATCATCTGTACAAAGCCTATCCTTAATATTTCACCATTTATGAGCAGACCTGAAAAATACTCTAAAGACATTTACTTTTCTCCTGATTTTCGTAAGACTGATAACGATCAATACTATTATGATATCCGCAATATGCAATAATTACTACTATACGTGACCGGTTCGGTTGCATGAGTGTAGTACCCATATTATTTAAAGATTTGCTTTCC
>CAZBJM010000066.1:0-11085 GCA_964492225.1 uncultured Methanosarcinales archaeon | reverse complement strand
AGCCTTGGCTGCCTCAACAAGTTCAAGGATCTCATTGTTCAGTGACAGAAGATTATTCTTAACACCATCGATAGCTTGTGTTATCTGCGCTTTTTTACCCGGCAACCTGTCCATATCCACAGAAAGATCACCATTGGCGTATCTACCAACAACTTCCACTATCTTCATCTTGACAGCAATGTGAGACTGGACCAGCTCATTGATATCATTGGCCATGGTGGCATATGCACCCTGGAACTTATCTACAGGCATGACCTCATCGATCATACCCAACTCATGCTGGTGGCTCATCTCCTTGTGGGAATCCAGCAGACCATTGATAGCGTCGATACAGGTATTGAGGTTGTTCTTGATCGTATTGAAGTCACCATTATACTGCGCTGTGATCTTCTCTGGCATGTCTCCCTTGGAGATACGGTCAACATAGTTCGCTGCAACGTTAAGTGGAGATATGACCGCATCCAGCACTTGATTGAAACCCTTTGGGATGTCTTCAAAATCAATATCTACATCTGTTTGTGCCCTAACATCAAGTTTTCCTTCCAATGTGGCATGAGATACCTGTCTGAAGTCATCTACAATGTTTGCTATAGGCTTTGTTATGGAACGTGCTATGACAAAAGCAACACCTGCCATGATAAGAATGACAACAAAGGCGATGATGATCAGCTCATTACGCATGGCTACTGCTTCTGTGTACATTTCTTCTTCAGGCACCGCCAACACGAATGAAAAGTCAGAAGATACCACGGGTTCATAGATCATTGCAACTTTCTTACCGGTCGTAGGGTCAATGATATTAATATGTCCACCTACACCATTCTTTATATCGGATGCCATTTTGTTGATGTCTGGGTCATTGAAATCGGTCAGAGCCTTTTTACCGATCCATGACTTCTCAGTGGGGTGTGACATGAACAGACCTGAGTTGCTCACCATGAACGCATAGCCGGTATCGAGTACTTTTACCTGTGAGACCTCAGTATCAATATAATCCAATGCCACGTCCACACCAGCTATTCCAAGGAATTTGCCACCCTTCATTATAGGTGACACATAGCTTACGATCATGACACCATCGTAAAAGTAAGGATCGATGGTAACATCCTTTCTGAGGGTCTTTGGCATCTGGTAATAATCTGAAGAACCATAATCTTCGAGTGCTGAAAGAGTGGCACCACTCTTTGATGCGGTCCAGATAGGGACATATCGTCCACTGGCATCGTGTCCTGCTGTGTTTACAAAAGCTGCATCATTGCCATCAAAGGCATTTGCCTCAAAACCAGTATAGACTGCCCGAAGACGGGGTTTTGTCACAAGGATGTTCTTTAGGATATCGTTGACCTCTTTTCGGTCAGCATGTTTATAATCTTCAAGAGTACGGGCAAGGGTGTGGGATACGACCTGGTTAGCGCGCAGGTCACTATCATATTTGTAGGCATAGCCTATAGCAACACTTTCTGTTTGTTCATAGGCCTGCTTCATGCTTAGTTCTGTAACCTTATCGACGATAAGGTATGTGTTGGCAGCCATCAGTAAAGTGACACTTACAACAATATACAAGATAAGTCTTCTATTAAGAGACACCTTTTTGAAATTGAACTTCTTTAGATCCATAGTGATTCACTCTTTAACAGCAAAGTAATGCTATATTAGATTTATATAATTTTTAATATAAAACGGATACAATACTACCTATACTTGTATTGTTATATAAATATATTTAATTCGCAGGACTAATGCGTTGTTCATGCTTTACAGTATATATTTAGTTGAACAGTAGTATCTCTTTTTTTGTTTCATTCAAGTTTACCTTCTTCATCTTATCTTTCAGGCATCGCAAAAGTATCGCCTAGGTATGTTTTGTGCAGTTTGAACCATGTGCCGGGAGATCATGCGCGCGTGAAGCCGTGACAGCACTTGAACATTTAGATGGAATGCCGCCCATTTTTGAAATATGAGACAATACCCCTTAAAGGAATAATAGCTGTCAAACTTTGGGTGTAGCTGTAAAAAGAACAAATACATAGAACAAACACATCATACACAAGGAAAATGCGGAGCATGTACATGATTCCTATCATAGGGACCGTATGAACCCTGGAGAGGTACTATCGTGTACACATATTTTGTACGGTTCCAAAAAGATGCAAAAATGGACTCGAAACATAATCTTAAATTAATTTAACTGTAGTAAAAAATAATGATGTGAACGAAGCGTAGATCTAAACATAAATGCAACACAAGAAAGACGCTAGTTCAAAGTACTAAAAAAAGAGATGCAGGAAACGAGTATCATTTCCTGCCCCCAAACCTTAAAATAGCGACCAGACCGATAATCCCTGCAAGTACAACAACAGCAAGCACTGGGAATGACGTTCTCTCCTTTGTACCAATGGCATTCCCTGGGAGCAAAGTGATAACATCTGGATCCTCGGTCATGCTTTTGGGTACAACATCTGCAACATCAATGACCTTATCATCATCAATGTTGTCCGGGGATATTACTGCCTGTGTGGCCCTTGCACCTGAAGAAGAAGCGGCTGAGCCTCCTGACGAAGGAAGTGAATTTTGTTTATCCTTTATCTTGTCCTTATCCCCTGGAACAGCAGCAGTTCCTTGCTCAGGGGATACAGGTGGTATTGGACTACCCCGGTCTAAAGAGATATCATCCATGGCACCTTCTGAATGACTTGGTGATGTACCTGAGGACGGCACCTTTCCTTTTGAAATAGTAGCAGTGCCAAACCCCGTAGAAGATACTGAAATGTCAAGATGCATAGAGTCGCCTGGACTTGAACTTGCAAGCTCTGGCACCGAGATCCCAGACTCTAACCCGTTTACAAAGAACTTAAGATCGGCATAATCCTTAGGATCGCATGAGACCACCAGTTTAGCACCTGGTTGGTCACCGTATTCACCATTGGCACCAATGACCGTACTACCTCTGATCTGCCCATCTAGCTCAACCCTGATCTCCGACCCGGCCGGAAGGGCTGTTCCGTCTTGCTTGACACTGCCTTCCAATAAGAGGGGAAGAGAGGGAGTACTACCTGTATTATCTGCAGATGCGGGAAGAATGAAGGCAAATGCAATTATCAGGCTCAGCATGACAGAGAACGCTGAACCTCGAAGGACCTTTGATCTGACCTTTTTCAACATAGAATTCACCATAACCTGAAATATAAAAGAAGGTGCATGAGTTGCACCTTTGTTGTATCGGACCATCAGCTCCTCAGAAACCATGCAAGGTCTTCTCTTTTGTCATGAACACCCAGTACCCATTATATGGGGACATCATGAAGAGATCAGTACCGACATGTTTGCCTGAGATCACACCGGTCACACCATTGTGTCCTACAGAACCATAGGAATTATCCATAGAATTGTAAGGACCTTTGATCCATGTGTATGAATCATCTATGCTCGCAAGGGTCATCTCAGCCGTAAGGGAGTCTGTCGCATCACAGTAACCAATAGCATTCCACCCATTGTGCAAATTGATAGATGCCGGTACCGCAGGGACCTTTTGGCTTAGCTTAGCCTTGGGAACTGGTTGTATGTAGTTGCGGGGGTTCTTGATCCAATATGCTTTGAGTGGTTCAATATCGGTGAAGCCTACGCCACCCTGTTCCCAACAGCCATTCATCGCATTGTAATATAATATTGCATCGTACTTAAGGTCACCAAATACAGCGTCAATAGATGAACTCTGCAGTTCAGAAGGAACAGATATGAAGTTCCATCCCGGTAACACAGGCATACCATCCGCCATCTTCACACTGACATCAAAGACCTCATTCATTGGTCCAAAGAGGATCTTCTCCCTGGCCATCCAGCGCATAAGCATAAAAGCCTGCCTGATCTCCATGTTTTCCAAATTGCGGTCGTGTGCCAATTCCCTAAGCTCGAACATCTTCGGTGGGAATACATCCTTGCGGACCTTTACATCTACAGAGTTACCTGTGGACTTCTGAACGAACTTATATGCATAGTTGTCTGCCGAAAGGGGACTATCCGGTACATCTGCAATGAAGTCATCTGTACGCTCTCCCAGAATACTCAGGAAGATCATTTCATGTCCGTCGGATGGATGAGCACATACAATGCTTACATCCCCCCTTACAGGAAGGCCACCCCATACCTCCTCATGAGCAAATGCCGCCATAGAGGCGCGATATGCACTTACCTTACATGGACAGAAACCGCGGAGAGGGACTTTAATGGTTTTGCCGTCTTCTACCATAGATATTTTAGCATATGGAGTTTCAAGGAGACCTCTTTCAACCATTACTTCGATCCACTCGCCTACGTTCTTGTGAGGGATAAGACCTCTGCTGCCTTCCACTGGATAACTGTAGCTTGTATTGCTAAGCATAGATGGCAGTTTTTTATCTGTATAGTAACCATCGGCCATGAAAATAGGGATCACGATAGGATGAGATGTTTCAGCCACTCTGCTAACTACATTGCCAATTCCATAGGATGAGTATTCTTCCGAATCGTTCACATTGGCAAAGCCATACTTTACATCGTATATATTGATACCAAGTTCGTACCTCATGAGTAGCTTGACGTCGGATGCAAAAGATGCGGAGCTTTTGTTCCATTTTGCAATATCGTCATCGGATGAACCATGGAAAACTAGCACAACGGTCTCGTTCTCAGGACCTTTTGTCAATTTCGATGCACGTTCGGCGGCTATCCCAGAGATGAAGGGATGGTCATCCATTGCATTTGTAAGGATGATCTTTGCACTGCTGTCCACACGAACAAGTCCATCCTCAGGAGCTTCATCTATCAAACCTAGAATATACTTGATCTCATCGATATGTCCACTATTGGAGGAAATAAAAAGAGGGACTGCAACTATCTTCGTGACACCTTTGCCATCCAGCTTTTCAACTGCATCGGGGATAGTCTCGTTCTCCACCTGTTCAAGGAAGCCTATCTCCACCGGATAATCCAGGTTAGCACTCTTTACTGCTTTTTTAATTGAATCGCACCATTTTGCAGTGCTACCATGGGCTATCACAAGGACACCCACCTTTTCATCGACCACATCATCAGGAGAGGCACAGGCTGGTAGACTTATTGCCAATACCACCATAAGTGCCATCATGACCATTAAAATGGTCCTTGGGTTGTAATTTTGCCAATTTCTCATATCATCACATCCATTAGGATAGATTATAAAATGTAGTTAGGTCTATATGTAAAGGGGCCGAAGTGTATTAGGATACTAACATTTTGCCTAACATAATAACGCACCATATAGACCAAGAAATGGCAAAAGCAGCATTTGGTACCATCGTACTATAAAAGGGGCTTAAAATCGTACGCATAAATACCATCACTCAAATCCTATATATTCCTGCAGGACCAATTTTATAATTGTCGAAATAATGCATTATCCTCTAAAATTAACTAAAAGTGAAGAACATGGAAAAACTTATCACAAGACTTTCAAATGCTCACGGGATATCCGGGAGTGAAGGAAACGTAAGAGTCATCCTTGAAGAAGAGCTCAGGACCTGCACAGATGAGATGTACCTTGACAAGATGGGAAATCTCATAGCAATAAAAAAGGGTGAAGGGCCCTCTGTGATGCTTGCTGCCCACATGGATGAGATAGGGCTCATGGTCAAGTACATCGATGACAAAGGATTCCTTTGGTTCGTTAAGATAGGTGGATGGTTCGATGCCACTTTACACAGTCAGAGGGTATGTGTACACACAACAAAAGGACCCATTCCCGGGGTCATCGGTTCAAAACCACCCCATGTAATGAAGGATACTGATAAGAATAAGCCTCTCAATGCCGACGATATGTTCATCGATGTAGGCGCAAAGGACAAGGAAGATGCCATGAACATGGGTATCCTCGTAGGTACTCCAGTTTCCATGGATCGAGAAGTAAAGAGACTTGCAAATGGAAAGCTCACCGGAAAAGCATTCGATAACAGGGCTGGATGCGCCATAATGTGCGACGTCATGCAAAAGATATCAAAGATGGATCTAAAGGCAACAGTATATGCTGTAGGTACCGTGCAGGAAGAAGTAGGACTTAAAGGTGCCAGAACATCAGCCTTTGGACTGGACCCTGATATTGCAATAGCAATTGACACCACCATCCCGGGCGACCATCCGGGTATCGATAAGAAGGACTCGGTGCTTGAACTTGGTAAAGGGCCTGCACTGACCATTGTCGATGCTGCTGGAAGGGGTATAATCTCTGCGCCACAGGTCGTTAAATGGCTGAAGGAGACAGCTAAAGATAATGATATACCATATCAGTTGAAGGTAGGGGATGGAGGTACCACAGATGCCACGGCCATCCATCTGACAAAGGAAGGAATTCCATCGGCGGTCCTGAGTGTAGCAGCAAGGTATATCCACTCCCCTGTAGAGCTCATCGACCTTGCAGACCTGGACCACTGTTCAAACCTTGTTGTAAAGGCACTGCTTTGTGTGGACAGATACTTCTAAGATACCACACAGCCAATTATTCCATTTCATAGCAACATAAAGGGAGCAAAAGACCGTGGTCAGGGGATGCACACATTCCAACCGACCACGCGTCTTTATTTAGAGGTTGTCTAATTAGCTCATATTCCCTCCATTTAGTTAACAATAAACGCGTGCTAGATCTATAAAGAAAAATGCTGTTGCGTCTTCTAACGAAATACGCGGCACCATTTTACAGTCCAACCCCCGGCTCGCCGCCAATCGCGCGCGTTTTTCCCGAGGTGCGGACTTTATAATGGAATTGACGTGAAAAATGGAGTAGGCTTAAAAAAGTGATGAGAATATAAGCGAAATTCTGATCAGACAAGCTCATTTTAGAATATAGTTCCTTTCGAAAGATTAAAAAGCAACGTTGACCTATACAGTGAAGGATATTGTCCTTTTTTGTGGAGGGTTTAAAATAAAAGAAGAAATATGGATAGAAAAATACAGGCCCTTTAAGCTTGATGATGTGGTTGGGCAGTCTGAGACCATTGAAAGGCTTAGATCATATATAAGGACAAGGAATTTGCCACACCTGCTGTTCTCTGGCCCTCCTGGTGTTGGTAAGACCGCAACGTCCGTATCTATAGCCCGTGAGCTCTATGGGGACTCGTGGCGTGAGAACTTCACAGAACTGAACGCTTCGGACGAACGTGGAATAGATGTTGTAAGGACAAAGATCAAGAACTTTGCTAAGACAACCCCCATCGGAGGAGCGGATTTTAAGATAATATTCCTTGATGAGGCCGATGCACTTACATCTGATGCGCAATCAGCCCTTAGGCGCACCATGGAGCGATATACCAATAATTGTCGTTTCATTTTATCATGTAACTATTCTTCCAAAATAATAGAGCCTATCCAATCAAGATGTGCCGTATACAGATTTAGGCCCCTTACAGACGAGGCCCTGGCCGATAGAATTCGTTTTGTTGCACAGAACGAGGGATTGGACATTGCTGATGACGGAGTTGAGGCTATCGTGTATGTTGCCCAGGGAGATATGCGAAAGGCTATCAATGCCCTGCAAGCAGCTGCCCTGGTGGCCGATACCATCCGAAGGGATGCGATATACAAAATAACAGCCACAGCCCGCCCGGAGCAGGTCCGTGAGCTCATTGAGACCGCCCTCTCTGGGAACTTCACCGCTGCCAGAGAACAACTGGATACCTTCCTGCTCGTGCAGGGGCTTTCCGGTGAAGATGTCATAGGTCAGATATACCGAGCCATATTTGAGATAAAGATACCTGAAAAGAAGATGGTCGAACTCATTGATATGATAGGGGAGATCGATTTCAGGCTCACAGAAGGGGCCAATGAACGTATACAACTAGAATCATTGCTAGCCCACTTTTCACTATCTGGAAAGGAATGACAATGTCACTGGAGACGCAGGTACTTGAGCTATTGACCAATGTGCCTCACTGGTTATCTACCATTATAATCGCTTGTCTGCCGGTCTTTGAGCTGAGGGGCTCCATACCTATCGCAATGGGTTATTATGGGATGCCTACCGTTGAGGCTTTCGTACTTTCTATAATAGGGAACATGCTTCCTGTCATCCCTTTATTGCTATTCCTTGAACCGGTTTCAGAATTCCTCAGGAGATGGTCTGTCTTTGAGTGGTTTTTCACATGGCTTTTTGAACGCACCCGTAAGAACTCAGAAAGTTTTGAGAAATATGGAACCCTTGCACTGACCATCTTTGTGGCAATACCGCTCCCTGCAACTGGAGCATGGTCAGGTTGCGCTGCCGCATTCGTTTTTGGAATAAAGTTCAAACAGGCATTCCTTGCAATACTGGCAGGGGTTGTGATAGCTGGTATAATTGTCAGCGTAGTCACTCTGACAGGTATAGGTCTGATGGATTTTTTATCTTTCAGTTAAAAGCGCATACTGACGCAGGTCACCCTGAGATATGAAGACATTACTTGCCGAGCATTTCACGTGCGAGCTTTATATCTTCAGCTTTCACGGTCTTTCTTCCAGCATGTTCTGCCAGCTTTACAGCTTCCCCTGCTATCTCCAATCCATAGGATTCCAATATATCTGTGAGGGCTGCTGCAGCTGATTCGCTAACTCTCTGTGCTCCAGCGTTCCTTATTACTCTTTCAATGGGTGCAAATGGTATGATTGTCATAAATAATCCTCTATATTCCTTATATTCACTAATGAAGCATTCTATATATGCTAATTGGTAAGTACAAGGATCTTCAATGACCTATATCCCATACACAGTACTAGTATTTTATTATATTGTCGTAATTATTTAAATAGATCTCTTGAATTGACTTAAAAAGGCAAAATATTCTGTTCAGACGATCCATTAACAATGAACACAGGGTCCCTTTATCAAAAAAAGTGACCGCTTTTTTGAAGTAGACCATGGGCTTGCCGCCATACGCGCGCGTTTTTCCCGAGGGGTGAATAGTATATAGGAATTAACGTGAAAATGGAGAGGTTGTCTAATTAGCTCATATTTCCTCCATTTCTGATCAGTTGATCAATTAACAATAAACGCGTGCTACATCTATAACGAAAGAGGCGGTCCCTTTTTGCAGTCCAACCCCCGGCTCCCGCCACTCGCGCGCGATTTTCCCCGAGGGCGGACAGTATATAAGAATTAACGTGAAATATGGAGTATGCTTTAAAAAAGTGATAAGAATATAAAGCGAAATTCTGATCAGACAACCTCTCCATGAGTTCCTGCTCATATGGTTATATTTATTGCTGTTAACTCTAATCCTAATGCAAGAACAAAAAGTTTCACGGAGCTTAGCTATGGATAAGAGAATTGCGCCCCATGTGGATGAATTGAGCAGGGCGCTTGGTAATAGGTACAAAGATGAGATAGGCGTGGAACTTGTAAAGCTTTTGCAGTTCAAGGTTCCAATGGACGAAGCAAAGAGGACCATCCTTAACAAGTTCAGGACGGGACCGCATGCATCAGTACAAGTAAAAGACCTTGCACCAGCTATGAATGGATTTGATATCACTGGCAGGATAATAAATATTGAAGCAAGGACCGTCACTGTTCAAGGGGAGCAAAAAGATATATTCACAGGTTCCTTTGGAGATGGTACAGGAGTTTGTTCTTTCAATTGCTGGGATGATATGTCCCTAAAAAAAGGGGACGCCGTCAGGATAAGGAATGCATACACAAGGCTGTGGAACAACCGTGCTGAACTGAACTTTGGCAAACGCTCTATCATCGAATATCTGCCTGATGACCTGGTACAAACTGTAGAAGAGTTATCTAGGACCGATATTAAGAAGCTTCAGGACATATCTGCAGACGATGTGTTTGCCGCTTCAGAAGTGGTCATAGTCGAAATGTACCACAGGGAGGTCCAGATGAAAGACGAACTCATGACCATTACGGAGGGGGTCATCGCAGACGAGACAGCAAAGCTTCCTTTTTCCTCCTGGGTGAAGATAGATGATATAGATATCGGAAGCATCATACGCTTTGATGGTGCATCTGTCAGGATATTCAGGGGCTTACCCACTATCAATTTCACTGAAAAGACAAACATAAGTATGATCCCAAAGACCATGGAAATGCCCTTCTCACTGGAGTCTGTGAATCGAGAACAGCATCCTATGCCACTTTCCAAGCTACTTGATAGAAGTGGGATGTTCGATGTGACCGTAGCAGGCAACATGATATCAATACGGTCTGGCTCTGGCATCATTGAACGCTGTCCTGTGTGCAACAGGGTCACCCAGCAGGCAAACTGCCGTACCCATGGTCCTGTTGATTGTGTAACAGATATGCGGATCAAGCTTATCCTTGATGATGGCACAGGTTCTGTACATGTGATGCTAAACTGTGAACTTTCCGAGGTGGTCTACGGAAAGAGCATGCATGAAGCTGAACGAATGGCCATGACCTCTATTTCAAAAGACCTGGTCTTTGAGGATATGAAACGCGTACTTACAGGACGTTTTATAGTAATAAGAGGCAATTCCTCAAGAAATGACTTTGGTGTAACTGTAGTAGCAAGGTCTGCCTGGTATCCGGAGAATGAACTGAGTGGACGTATAGCTGATATGATCTGCAGGATTGAAGGGAAGATGGGAGAAAAAAAGGAAGAGGGGATGAACGAAGAGGTGTCCAACAATGGCTGAAAGGGAATTGGCACACAGGATGTTTGCAAGGGAGTTCAATGATTCACGATTCCATATAAGTTCTGCTCCGGGAGAGCCTGCCCAGAGTGACATATATGCCCCAAACTTCCTTGTGACCACAACAGGTGCAAAAGTAAACCGTGTATTCATAGCAGGCGTCATCACCGAAGTAGAGGATATCGGAAGTCAGAAAGGCGAAGATAAGGAGCTGTGGAAAGCACGGGTATCAGACCCTACAGGCACCTTTACCGTATACTCTGGAAATTATCAACCTGAAGCATCCTTATTCCTTTCATGTGTAGAGATACCTTCCTTTGTTACAGTTACAGGAAAGGTCCGTTCCTATGAGCCAGGAGATGGATCTATTTTTGTTTCACTCCGTCCTGAAGAGATAAACTATGCAGATGAGAGTATCCGTGACAGATGGCTGGTGGACACCGCTGA
>CAZBJM010000065.1:0-11107 GCA_964492225.1 uncultured Methanosarcinales archaeon | reverse complement strand
GAGATATAGCTTAGAAGATGCCTGCTCCGATGAAGAGCGCAGAGAACATGATAGCTACCATGTTAACTACTTTGATCAGTGCATTGAGTGCAGGTCCTGAGGTATCCTTGAATGGGTCACCTACTGTGTCACCAACAACAGCTGCCTTGTGAGCTGCTGAACCCTTGCCACCGTATAGGCCATCCTCGATGAGCTTCTTGGCGTTGTCCCATGCTCCGCCTCCATTGTCCATGGTAAGTGCAAGCAGAAGACCACATACGATGATACCGATGAGCAGTCCGCCAAGTGCAGCAGGTCCAAGCACAAGTCCCACAACAAGTGGTACTACAATGGCCAGGATACCTGGTATAGCCATCTCACGGATAGCTGCTGCGGTCACGATATCCACACATTTCCCATATTCAGGCTTTCCAGTACCTTCCATGATACCTGGTATCTCCTTGAACTGACGGCGCACCTCATTGACTATCTCAAAGGCCGCTTTGCCCACAGCCTGCATGGTGACCGCTGTGAACAGGAATGGAAGCAGACCTCCGATGAAGAGACCCACAAGCACAAGAGGATGGTTCAGACTTAGGGCTGCACCGCTCAGATCGACCTTGTGGACATAGTCAGCGAACAATGCAAGGGCACCAAGGGCAGCCGAACCTATTGCATAACCTTTTGTGACAGCCTTCGTGGTGTTACCAACGGCATCCAGGGAGTCCGTTACCTTACGCACGTTCGAGGGCATACCTGCCATCTCAGCAATACCACCTGCATTATCGGTGATAGGACCATAGGAGTCAAGAGCTACTATCATACCAGTTGTGGATAGCATTGCTGCTGCTGCTATTGCAACACCATAGATACCAACTGCTGGATCTGCAGCTCCACCTACTACATAGAAGGAGGCCAGGATACCAATGACAATGGCTACCACAGGCAACAGTGTGCTTTCAAAGCCCATTGCAAGACCAGAGATGACGTTCGTACCGGCCCCGGTCTCGGAGGCTTTTGCGATGAGCTTCACTGGACGGAAGGACTTTGATGTGTAGTATTCTGTGAAGACCACCATGAGCACCATTATAGCGATACCCACCAGAGTTGCATAGAAGAACTTTATGTCCCCCATGAGATAATCGTTGACAAAGTAGAACGCGACCGTGGAAAGTATAGCAGAGCCTGCTACGCCTTTATAAAGAGCGTTCATGATGTTACCACTGCTACCCACCTTCACAAAGAACACGGAAATAATGGATGCAAAGATAGCAACTGAACCCAGGATGAGTGGATAGAGCACTGCATTCTCGTGTGAAGGGATGAGTGAACCAAGTAACATGGCAGCAAGCACTGTGACCACATAGGTTTCAAAAAGATCAGCACCCATACCTGCACAGTCGCCTACATTGTCCCCTACGTTATCAGCTATGACAGCTGGATTACGTGGGTCGTCCTCGGGGATACCAGCCTCGATCTTGCCCACAAGGTCAGCACCCACATCGGCTGCCTTGGTAAAGATACCACCGCCAACCCTTGCAAAAAGACTGATAAGACTTGCACCAAAACCAAAACCAATTACAAGGTCCACATCACCATAGAGGATATAGAATCCACTGGTACCGAGCAGTGCAAGGCCTACCACTGCAAGACCTGTGACAGCCCCACCGCGGAATGCAACGGACATGGCCTTTTGCAACCCTTTGGAAGCCGCATGTGCTGTCCTGACATTGGCCCGGACAGAAACGTTCATACCGATGTATCCGGCAAGTGCTGAACTAATTGCACCTACCAGGAAACCTACAGCGATCTTTGCACCGTTATCAAGCAGGAAAAAGATGAGGACTGAAAGAATTACAGCCACGATAGCTATGGTCCTGTACTGACGGTTCAGATATGCCATGGCCCCTTCCTGGATGGCAGCTGCAATTTCCTGCATCTTTGCCGAGCCTGCGTCTTCCTTAAGGATACTGCGAGCAAAGATTCCGGCAAACAGCAAACTGATCAGACCTGCAAGAGGGGCAAGATAAATTAAATTTTCCATATTATAACTCCTCTCAAATATACTGTAACAAAATATTCTATTTTAATTATATACACCTTTCATATTTCCAAATGACAAACTATTAGTTGCATCTATCATTTATCAATCATTCGTATTATCGACCATTCGTAGCATCCATTTTGGCGAAGCTGTGTAGCTAAGACCTAAATGATGACGCAACTTACGATGTTACCGTCCACATATTATGTGGCACATATGGTCCTGGCTCCTATAGAGATACTTTTATGAAGATAGGCAAAAATATGAGATGACATATAATAACCTATCGTTCGGGATGGATCAGATCCCCCCACCAACCTGCAAAAGCTCAAAACTAATGCTTTCAGGTACACTGACCTTGAACACGAACACATTATACCGAAGTCTCCGTGCATGGGCGATGGCGTTCTTCTGCTCTGGTTGAAGCGTAGCGTCAGCATTGTAAAGACAAAAGGACTTTTTGCCATTGTTGATGAGGAAATCAAAATGCTGACCAAAGTCCCTCAAAAAGGCCATGAGCTCTTCCAGTTCATCCCATCTCTCACACATATGTATGTGCTTGGTCGCAGAATTGCTCACATACCAGTCACGACTCATATACGGGTAATTATCATATTGCTCCTTGAGCTCTGTATATGCTTTGTTGATAGCATTCGTATTACTTCTGATGTCCACCCATTTCCATCCCTGCTGCGAGAAATACCTTGCAGCCACTATCGCGACCAGCTTGTCCATATCAGATTTTTCAAGTTTCATACCTTCACCTAGAACTCATCATCCTGTGAATAGCTTCTATTGAACTTAAGGGCAAGTTCTGCCTTTTTGAGCTCACGGCCAAGATATCCGGCATGCTCCAGTCTTGAAACAAGCCCCAAAGCTATAAGCGTATCCATCACTTCACCTGCAGTCCTGCCCACCAGCGTTGTAGCATCATGTTCTGCAAGGATCATGCCACCATCCCCACCCTCGTCAGGGACGATACTTATCCTTACACTACCCGCAGGATCGAGCTTCCACATACCGGTGGACTTGGCCTCGACAAATGAAGCAGGAAGTATCCCATCACTGCGTCTTCTCTTTTCCTTGATGCCCATAAGATCGATGCCCAGGTCCTTGGGAGAGCTCTCCCTTTCATGTGAGAGCACCATCATCAGAGAAGCCTTCTTAAGCTCACTGATAGAACCTTGGGTCTTGTTGCTATACTCTGGTGTAAAGAGGATACTGGCACCCACATCTGCACCGATCCCACACAGGGTTGCATTTACACCGGCCGGATCGGCATCCAGGAGCTCGGTGACATTGCCCACTCCAAGGAACACTGGAATATCCGGAAAAAGCGTGTGGAACTCCCTATACCTAACGATCGACCCCGTAAACCCGTGCCCTATTGGATCAAGCACGGGATCTGCTATGATATGCTTGACACCTGTCCTGCGCGCCGCATCGATATTCCTAAGAAGGCTTTCAAGTCCTTCACCGGGGTCAGGTATCACAACAGCCGGTACACCCGCTGTAGCCAGCATGGGACCGATAATGGGGATATTGCTACTGTCAAGGCTCAACAAAAGGTCCACACCGGTCTTAAGTGCCCGGGTGAGTAATGTAGGGTCGAGAGTATCTATACTTATAGGCAAGGATGTCACCGACCTGGCAAGCCGGATAGCAGCTTCCACATCATCTGGACTTGCATGCAGGGATGCTCCGAGGTCGATGATGTCAGCACCCTTTGTAACGAATGAGCGGACCTTGGCTGCAAGGTGATCGCTTTCCATACCGGTGGCATCTACAACCTCTGCCATGACCTTCATGCGGCTATTCCCGCCAATTTTAAGGTCCTTCAACAACAATGCCGGCACAGAAGCTTCTTCAAGTCCCTCTGCCATCTCCAGGGCCTGTCTTCTTCTTACATCGTGAAGTAGCTCACATGCAGGGACCTTTGTGGAGAAATCCATTTTCCCAGCAAATGGGAGAACAAAAGAAAGATCATATGCATGTTTTGGACCAAGGCGTATAGCACATCCAAGTCTGGATTCTGCCTTTGAGAAATTCCCAGAAACAAGACCTGGTATAAAAATAAGCTCGTAATCGAAAATAGATACATGCTTCTCAATTGCAGCCAGAAGCTTACCCGGGGTTATGAATGCTGCTATCTTAGTATCAACGACAATTACATCAGCAAGAGCAGCTACCGACCTTCTTACAGCCATCTCTGCCAGGTGACCTGTGGCAACGAGTATCTTCATAGTTCAAAGCAACCATACGGCATATATGGCCTTCAATAAAAAAAGGTTGCGGCCAAACCATGATGGTTAGGCTACTAATATCGTTTCAGTGAATAATGTCTATGATGGAGCCACCTGCACTTCTTGAGCCCATTGGCTCGACAACTGCGCGCCTTGACCTGTTCAATGGAGTTGATGCACGTGACACCGACTTGTAAGGCATCTGTGGCTCTGGTTCTGCATAACTCATAGGCCTGGGGTCACAAGGACGTCCAAGGACCTGGGCACACTGGACACCGGTCATGATGGCCATTACACGCACTCTGCCCTCGAACTCTTTACTGATACGTGCCCCCCATATGACATTGGCATTGGGTGACAGTTCATGGGTAAGTGAGGTTGCAATTTCCTCTGCTTCCTTAAGACTAAGGTCCGGGCCACCGGTTATGTGTACAAGGCTTCCTGTTGCCCCTCTGTAGTCCACATCAAGCAATGGGTGATTCAATGCAGCACGTACGACATCGTCGCTCTTGTTCTGGTTCTTGCTTTCTCCCACAAGCATGACGGCAACGCCACCACAGCTCATGATGGTCTTGACATCTGCATAGTCGAGATTGATGAGCGAGGTCTTGGTGATGGTCTCAGTGATACCCTTCACGGTCTCAGAGATAAGCTGGTCCATTACAGAGAAGGCCTGGTCTATCGGCAGGTTGGGCACATAGTTGAGAAGTCTGTTATTGTCTAACACGATGACAGTGTCCGCTGCACGGCGGAATTCATCGAGGCCTTCTTCTGCCTTGACCATCCTTGCCCTTTCAACCCTGAAGGGACTGGATACCATGCCTATTACAATGGCACCCTGCTTCTTTGCGATATCAGCGACCACTGGAGCAACACCGGTACCAGTTCCTCCTCCCATACCCGCGGTGATGAAAACAAGGTCCATACCCTTGAATACCTCTTCCAGAGTACCACGGGCATGCTCGGCTGCCTTTGCACCTACTGATGGGTCCCCTCCGGCACCAAGACCACGGGTCAGTGTCCTACCGACCAGTATCTTCTTGTCAGCGCGGATTATGTCCAGGTGTTGCTTATCAGTATTGATGGCAACGGTCGTGGCACCCTCTATCCCTATGTTGTAAAGCCTGTTGATCGTGTTGTTACCAGCACCGCCACAGCCTACTATAAGGATCCTGGGCTGCCCGAACATGTCGTCGGCCTGGTCATCCACTGTAATCGTCTGGCGGTACTCTTTTTCTTTTTCGGAGTGTTTTAATGCTTCATTAAGTATCGATTGCACATTCATCCCCTCACGGATATGTTACATCGCGGTATAGTATACGTTTTAGCCATACAGGCCTGCTATTCTAGACCATTCATCAACGTCTTTCAACGTTTCATAATTCTATGATTGCTATATTTCATTCATTGTTAATATACTTATGCACTCATATATATGGCAGCCTATACAAGATCCAGCCCATAGGACATGGAAGTACAGACCCGCCAATTATACGATCATAGGACCATGGCGCGAGATTGACATAGATTACATCATTATTAATATGACCATATATAAGTATATCTAAGAGAAATGCCAGCAAGACTATCGTAACAGCTATCGAACATAGCTTTCTTGGAAGATATATTCCCAAAAATTCGTAAGACTGTGGACTTGCCTAAATATAGTCCATCCTGAACAGTTATATCTATATATAGATTACACTCTTAATGTAATCCGTTTAAATCATTCTACAATCAAAGCCTGACGGAGAGTTCTTTTGAACAATAGCATTGTATTGGCAGTATTCTTACTGTATTGGTTACTGGTTATAGCCCTTAAAAAGAAGGGCATACTTGAAAAGTATAATATAAGCACATATGGTCCAGTCCTCATGATAAGGACCACCAGAGGCCTTAGCCTACTTGACAAGCTCGCAAGACCAAAAAGGTTCTGGAGACTCTTTGCAGATATTGGGATAAGGCTCCTGTTCATTGGTATGATAGCAATGTTCATCATTGTCATGATATCTGACATGGCACTGCTAAGCTCAATGGGAACAAACACGGTCCCTGAACCCAACAAGTTCAATGAGGCAAGGAACCTCTTCCTGATACCCGGGGTGAATGAGTTCATACCCCTTACTTGGGGAGTTATCGCACTGGTCATAACATTGGTGGTCCATGAATTCTCCCATGCCATACTGTGTAGAGTGGAAGATATCCGGGTCAGGTCCATGGGGATACTACTTGCCATTATACCGCTGGGCGGGTTTGCTGAGCCTGATGAGAACGAGCTTTTTGGAAAGGATGAGGACGAACATGATAGTGCCCCTGACCCCTATGGGGATAGAAGACTTGGCATAAGGATAGACGATGAAAGGGAACCTGTGCTGATGAAACCAAGTGTCGGACCAAAGGCGAGCCGCACACAACGGGCACGTATCCTTTCAGCAGGGGTCATGGCTAACTTTGTAGTGGCCGCAATATCCTTTGCATTGTTATTTGGCCCCGTGATGGGAGCCATAGCACCAATTGGCAACACGATGATAGCAGATATCAGTGAGAGCTCACCTGCCTATGCCGCCGGATTGAGACAGGGGATGGTCATCACACAGATAGACGATACTCCAGTCAGTAATGTAAGTGAGATGATGAGCTGTTTGTCTGCCATTGGAACAGGCTCCACGGTCCGAGTTCATGCCTCAACGGACCAGAAGATATCAATATATGAAACAAAGATGCTTGACATAGTAGCTAATGAAAGTGGAGTGCCCATATGGAGCGTGGTAAAAGGGTCACCTGCCGAAGATGCTGGATTTAAAAAAGACATGCATATAAGGAGCATGGATGGACAGCAAATACGCTCAAATGCGGACTTCATGGACTTCATGAGTAAAACTGTTGCCGGGCAGACCATTGTTGTGGATGTTGTCATAGATGCCGGTACAGCACAGGAAAGCAAAAAGGAACTGACCTTGGAGCTGGCGGCACATCCCGATGGAAAAAGCGAGAAGGGATTCATGGGCGTATCCACCGGAGGAGCAGGCTATGTGCAAACCCCCCTTGGATTTAAGGCTGGAGAGTTCCCCGCACGTGAATATCTAAAGCTCCTGCGGTCAATACCCTCTATGCTGAAAGGTGTAGCTGGATGGATGATACTCCTTGGCCTACCCCTGTTTGGATTCACAGGTGAAGGGTTCCCAGGATTTACAGGCGCACTGCTCCAGTTCTATGAAGCAACAGGTTGGGCAGAACCTCTGGGAATTGGTATCTTCTGGATGGCAAATGCATTGCTTTGGACAGGATGGCTTAACTTCTATGTGGGCCTGTTCAATTGTCTGCCTGCTGTCCCACTGGATGGAGGGCATGTATTCAGAGATTACCTGTATGCAGCCATACATCACTTCACCAAGAACGAAGCAAAAGCTGAGAGACTATCGACTGCCATAACCGCTACCTTTGCATTGATGATACTGCTATCATTCATGCTGATGATCTTTGGACCATATATCGCACATGGGTTCTGAGGATAAGGAAAATAGGGAATAAAAGAAGCGCTACAAGGTCAGAGAAATGAGGATCGAGATAAAGAAGACAGTCTACTTGGTGATGTTCCTTATGCTGGCACTTACCTTGCCTGCATCCGCAAGGGACTATACACTAGACCATGCTAGTGCAAACATCATCATAGGACCAGATGGTATCACCCATGTTGAAGAATCCATCACATACCTATTTGACGGAACCTTCAAAGAGGTCTACAGGAATGTATATAAACCACATGGCGGCAACATTACAAATATTTCAGGCCATATCATCGGCCATCCAACCGAGTTCAGTGTCCTGCCTATCATAGGTGGCTATGAGCTCGTATGCCAACTACCATCCCCAACACCCAGTACCGTGACCTTTGTTGTATCCTATGAGTATCACGGTGGCGTCAAGGTATATAATGATGTTTCTGAGCTCCACTACAAACTATGGGGTGACGAATGGGAAAAGGGCATGCATAGTTTGAGTGCTTCTGTCACCATTCCCAGAACATCAGAGAAAGACATAAGGTTCTGGATACATCCTGACCAATATACCACCTCAGCCTACATCGATAACATGGTAGCAGAGGATACCACCACCCTCAGGATAGAGGCTGGCGATATTCCAATGAACCAATGGTATGAACTGAGGATGAGCTTCCCGCGCTTAGATGATCCAAACCCTGCATTCGTGTCCATACAAGAGATGGACGGCATGCCAGGGATACTTGATATTGAAAAGACATACTCACAAAAGCTTTACATAATAAAGATATTACTGGGCCTGACAAAACTTTGTGGAATAGTGGTCCTCCTTTTCCCATTGGGCATCTATGTAAAATATGGAAGGGAGCCCAAGATAGAATACCATGGAACATATGAAAGAGAAGCACCAACCAAAACAAAGCCGGCTCTTATCAATGCCTTCATGGTAGGGAATATAGGCACGCCTACCATGGAAGCATTTACTGCTACAATAATGGACCTGGTGTACAGAGAGTATCTGCATCTTGAAGAGAGCGTATATGTTAAAAAAAGCCTGGGGATCATTACAAAGGAAAAAAAGGATATAATAATTAGGATAAATAGTAATAAAGACAAAAGCATACTTCTGGATTACGAGCAGGACATACTGAAAATGCTTGCCGAGCATGTAAAAGACAAAAGCATACGGTGGAGCGATCTCAACTATGAGCTCGGTAAGACCTCATCTTTTTATTATTTCATGGGAACGTGGAACTCAAAGGTAACTAAACACGCTAGGACCAATAAGTTCTTTGATCCAACTGGTAATGAATATATGAGCTACTTCAGTGCAGCAGTGCTCCTGCTATCATTCCTGTTCATCATTGTAATATCCATCCTGTTCCCAAAAGAACAGTTCCCCAGCATTGAAACTGTCATCAATATGATCATCCTATGCGATGTCTTTGCTGTGGCAATGATAGTATTTGTCAAAATAAGTGAGAAGAGCTTGGGACGATGGACCCCCGAGGGTATGCTCTTCTACAAACGCTGGAGCAATTTCAGAAAATATCTTACGGATTTCTCGTTACTGAAAGAGCATCCCCCTGCTTCAATTAAGATCTGGGACCAATATATGGTCTATGCAATGGCCTTGGGCGTGGCAGAGAAAGCACTTGACAATATGTCCCTGACAGTTCCCCCGGAACAGATAAACACAAGTGGAATCTATATCATGCATCAGAACATGGCCATTGTATCTGGACTCAACCATGCATATCATGCATCGACACCTAGTGACAGTGGAGGATCATCCGGAGGTGGAGGAGGGGGCGTAGGAGGGACCGGTGGAGGATTTGGTGGAGGAGGAGGAGGAGCCAGATGAATATCATACAAAGCATAAAGGAGAATGAACAATGGTATCAAATGCATTGATGGTCATTGGACTACTAATTGTAGTGCCTGTAGCTATCTATTTCGTGATTATATATAATAAGATGCTCTCACTTAAGAACCGTGTTGATAATGCATGGTCACAGATAGATGTACAGTTAAAACGGCGCAACGATATTGTCCCAAACCTGGTGGAAACGGTAAAGGGATACGCAAAGCATGAGAGCGAGGTGCTGGAAAGTGTGACAAGGGCCAGAGCTGTAGCTATTACTGCCAAGGATGCAAAAGAAACCGAAGAGGCTGCCAATCAACTTACAGCGACACTCAAGTCCCTATTTTCAGTGACTGAGGCCTACCCGGACCTAAAGGCAAACCAGAACTTCATGCAACTACAAAAGGACCTGGCAGAAACAGAGGATAGGATCACATATTCAAGACAATTCTATAATGACACTGTCACAATGTTCAATACCACCATAGGGTCCATACCGAACAATATAGTTGCAGCTATGTTTGGATACAAGAAAAGGGAACTATTCAGTATAGCAACTGAGGAAATGAAGACACCAGTGGTCAAATTCTGATCACTGCGTTAGTTTCATTCCCTTCTCAAATATGTGGTATATGTATACTGACCTTGAATAATCCTATAGGACATATGAGACCAGAAATAAAAGCACAGTTCATTGCCATAGCAGCCGTGGACATAGACCCTGCACTCGTAAGTAGTTCGGCAATACCCACAGCGGGTCCTGGAGCAGGTAATGCATCCTTCTTTTTTAATTCAGGAGGACATCGAGTGCGCTTTGCCATCCGGAGAGGTTCCCCATTGATTGCAACAATGGAGGATGGAAGCTTGGTGATTAGAAAAGATGGAGTGGAGATTGCAAGGGGGAACATCGAACCTGAGCTCATCCATTGTCCCGGACAGGCTTTTATAACCATGTGTGAAAAATGCATCTATGATTGTAAATTCTGTCCTGTCCCAAAATTGAATGGTAAGGTCAAGACAATGGATGAAATGCTAAAGATGATAGAAATTGCCCATAATAGCGGCAAAATGCAAGCCATCTCCATCACATCTGGTGTTGAAACATCTGCAGAGGATGAGGTCTGCCGTGCAGAAGAACTTATCAAAAGACTTCGCCAAAAATATAATGTCCCCATTGGGGTCTCGGTCTATCCAGTTGATGGTTCCACCCAAAGGCTCTGGGCAGCTGGTGCTGATGAACTGAAGTACAATGTTGAGACAATGGACAGGACAATATACAAGAAGGTCTGTCCAGAACAGGACCTTGACATGGTCCTAAGGTCACTCCAGGAGGGAGTTGAGATATTTGGAAGGAACAAGGTCTGCTCCAATTTTATCATAGGCCTGGGAGAATCTGACCACTCTGCAAAATGTGGTATTGACGAGCTGGTAGATATTGGCGTTGTCCCGATACTTCGCTCTGCTAGCCAACATGCCC
>CAZBJM010000064.1:0-11246 GCA_964492225.1 uncultured Methanosarcinales archaeon | reverse complement strand
TCGCGCGCGTTTTTCCCGAGGGGCGTACAGTAGAAATTAACGTGAAATATGGAGTAAGCTTAAAAACAAACTCATGATAAAAAAGGAAAAATGTACATATGGGTTTATATTCGATGGAACATGCAGCCAAGGTTTGCCTGTTCCGATCTGTATGCGCGCGTATCTGCTTTGGTCTATATGATACAAACCATCCATCAACGTGTCCATTTTCGGAGGAACTTCCGGAAATCAGCATCTTCCAATTTGCAGATATCCTCATTCTCCAGTATCATGTATCCTTCTTTTATGACCTTGGTGAGTTGTTTACCCATGGAACAAGTGGTCAGCCTATCCTCCAGGAGGAGTCTTGCTGTGGTGTATTTCCTTTTAACATCAGCCTTGAAGCTACCTCCCTCGATGTAGAAGGAAAAGACATCCGCATCATCTTTGTATTTGGCCTTGAAGCTTTGTGCATGCTCATGTTCCCACACTGGCGGACCACGGTGCTTTTTCACGTCAGGCAAGTGTGAGGATGTAAGCTCCAGTACCACTGCAGCATCCTGTCCTGCCCATCCCCCACTGTTCATCACAGTGAACTCGTACTGTTCGAACAGGGCCCTGATGCTTGCTTCCATCTTATCGAGCTGTGGATAGAAGATATCATCCACAAAATCAGGCTTCTTGAATACTATAGCAATGAAATAGCTTTTCCTTTTTGCCAGCATATCCAGTATCTCTTGTTCACTCAGAGGTTCTATGGGTTTTGGGAAGAACATATCGATGGATGGTCCTTGCATATATGAGCTACATGCATCAATGAAAAATGCGAACTTATCAAGTGATAGGGCTGCTGCTACATTCCTTTTTGGGTCAGTGGGGTCAACAACAACAAGGGGGTCTGTATGCTTCACAGTCCCAAAACCCATTATATCGATAAGTATTCCAGGTTTCCATTGGCAGGCATTGGCTATCACCTGTGTGAAAGAACCATAGTGGATGACCAGCAGTTCTGAAAGGTAGCCTGAAAATCCATGGGTCCGCAATTCAGAGCCATATACTCCTATCCCTTTCAGGAACTGCTTCAATTTGAGCACCTCATCCTCGACCCCATGTATGTTCGCCTTTACGAACTCACAATGGAAAGGGGTCCTGTCCACTGCAGTGATAATATGGGATGCACTATCCACAGCAAAGCATGGGACCACATCTACGTCAAAGCCTTTGTATGAGAGGTTCAGGTAGGGATGCTCTGCATAGCGTTCCTCAAAGCTGTCTGCATCCTTTGCTATTTCCCTGGCTATTAGGAGGCCATTCCTTTCAAGATCTCTCCGTGCTATATGTACCGGGAAAAGGATGAAGATGTCCAGATCATGGGTGCCCGATGTCCATGTATCCCTTGCGGCAGAACCCACAAGCTTTGCACGTATCCCTGCTATTCCAAGCTTAAGGGCAGTGCTATCGACTTTACCAAGCAATTCCTGCACTGCTACAAGTAGCCTTTTTTTCTCTTCAGGGGCAGGTTTTATCCTGCGAAGTACCTCCTGCTCTATATCGGTCACAATATCCATCTCATGATCAGTTACTCTTTTTCATATCTAGTCAATATACACGCATTTAAACATTTAACTTTATTTACGCCAAATAAAGCTAAACCTTGACCCCCTTATCCCACATAGCACATACCATGGCGGACTACTTTAATACAGGGCGCCTCAACTGTACCACAGGACGGATGTATAATCTCAAGATATGCTCCAAGCGTCGGTCAGAACGCGCGCGCAAGCCACACGGGGCAGGCCAAACAAATGAGCACAGCCCTCAAAGGGATAAAAAGAGGCGAGGACAGGGACAAAAGAGAACTGGCGAACTGTGGATTTAACTGACCCACGTTATCGATATAAAAAAAATGAAAAGACCTGCATACCAGGATGGAAACATCAGCTCCAGAACTTCTTATTCTTTGCGTAGTTCCTCTCAGCAACAAGGATGTCCCTATAAAAAGCCTCCTCATCCTGTCTCATCTTTTGGATAACACGACTTGCCATCTCAGGTCCAACACCCCGGCTTGCCAAAGCTATAACGGCCTGTTTTCCATGGGTCATGACGATATTGGCATTACGATATACCCTCCTTATCCTCTTTATTTCCTCCTCTGAACCTGCCTTGTCCTGCTTCTGCACCAGCTTTATCTCCTCCTCTTCCCAGGGCTTGAGGGAGGCCACCAAACGGGATTCACATACGGGGCACACTATGTTATCAGGCACATTCCTCACCTGTCTTCGGGATGCCCATTGTTTGCAATGAACACAGAACAATATGACCCTGTCACCCATTATCCTCTCCTTCAATGCCATTACAATGGACCTGTCGGCCTTTTCAGGAGCTACAAGGTCCCTTTTCATGGAAAAACCTGCCCTGCCTATAGGACTTGAGGGACTTAGCACAAGCTGTATCCTTCCTGATACTATGCCTTCAAGGACACCCCTGGCCCTATCAATGTCGAGCATGGTATGGAAAACCTCTCGTATGACCTCATCATACATTGCACTGCCTGTGTAGATGTCCAGCAACTTCTTCATACTTATCCGGTCATATTCGATATCCTTTCCCAGGGCGCCAAACTTTCTGGCAACATGTACCATCTTCCACTTCATAACAGAGGTATTCTTCAGGGTCATCTCTATAATAGGCTCAACGTGCTCGGGTTTTATCTCTTTGAGTAGAGTTTCTATTTCCCGGGCCTTTAGCACTCGAGGAAGTTCCAGCCTTATTCTGTATGGGTCTGTCTCCTGGGATACACTGCTTCCATATCTTGCAGCAAGTAAAGAGGCGAGCACCCTGGCGATCGTCCCATTGGTATTATGCCCATAGCATGCGTTGATAAGGACTGCCTTTTCATTGTTCTCTATGACGATAAGTTCAGCATGGGGGACAGGGAAGCCACCATTGACATGTTCCCTCATAAGGGATACCAGTATCTCAGCACCATTTACATCGACCGGATAGTTATCCTGGAGCATAGCAACTATTCTTTCATCCTCATGCCCCTCTAGTATCTGGGTAGCTATCATCTGGCGCATTTTACCTACCTCGCCAGCAATTTCAAAGGTAACAGGGATCTCCTCTCCAACCCAATTGGGTATTTCACCCATGCTACGTACAGGTTCAACCTTAATGCGGTCCCTTTCATCGCTCATCTCGATGACACGCCACATATCCCCCTTAGTGATAAAAACAGCACCTAAAGAAACAAAATTAATTACAAAGGCCTCATCCAGGACACCTACGGTCTTAGCAGTAACAATATCGAAGATCTCATATTTCTTCTCATCTGGTATCATGGAAAGATTATCATAATAGTACTGCCAGCTCTTCTTCCTCCGTGAAAGGACATCCGTGCCTTTTTCCCTCCATATCATGCGATAATCACTTATTTCAGCTATCACCTTGTTCAAAGTGCTTTCACTTATATCTTTGAAAGGATATGCACGCCTCAATATGGAATACACTTTTCCGATACCAATATCCCCACTATCGATGACCAGACCTGATATCTGATTTGCGATGACATCAAGGGCGTTCATATGTGGAGATACATCCTCAGCCATGCCATTCAGTGCAAGTTTACATATTGCCATACTTTCCGCCACATCATCTGGCCCCATTGTAAGGATGCTACCATGTGACACTTCGTGTATCCTATGACCAGCACGCCCAACCCTTTGTAGCAATCTCGATACCTGTCTTGGAGAACCATATTGGACGACATGGTCCACATTACCGATATCAATACCCAGTTCCATGGATGAAGTACATATCAATCCTTTCAGTACTCCACCCTTAAATGACTCCTCGGCCTCTATACGCGCATCCATGGAAAGGGAGCCATGATGTACCCCGATGGGCAGACCTAATAGCTTAAAACCAGCAGCTAGTGCCTCAGCACTCTGACGTGTGTTCACAAATACAAGCGTAGATGTATTGCTCATCACAATATCCCTGATGCATCGCAGCTGAGAAGCAAACTCTTCATCAAAACCCAAGCTCCTCCCCAAGTCTAGGTCTTTGTCAGTAACAAAAGGACTGATCACATTCAGGTCCAGCAACTTCATCATGGGCACCAATACAACATTGACCTTACGATCAGTACCCGCCAGGAACTTTGCCACTTCCTCTGGATTACCAACTGTTGCAGAAAGCCCAATTCTCTGGAACTCACCTGCTATCTCAACAAGCCTTTCAAGCCCCACGGCAAGTTGTGTACCTCTTTTCGAGGATGCTAGCTCATGGGTCTCATCCACTACTACATGGGTCACAGTCTCAAGGTTCTTGCGCAAACGTGAGCCAGTGAACATTGCCTGTATGGTCTCAGGTGTCGTTATAAGAAAGTCCGGGGGCTTACGGGACTGCTTTTGTCTTTCGTATTGTGATGTGTCACCATGCCGTACCTTCACATCGATACCAAGTTCAGCTCCCCACCAGAGCATACGTGAAAGCATATCTCTATTAAGTGCCCTCAGAGGCGTTATGTATAGTGCAGAAATACCCTTCCTATCTTCTTCGCTCTTTGCGAGGATGGCATTGAATATAGGGAGCATGGCCGATTCGGTCTTCCCTGAACCAGTAGGCGCCACCAGGAATGTATGTCCCCCTCCGAGTATGAAGGGCAATACCTTTTCCTGAGGTTCCGTGGGTTTTGTGAAGCCTTGTTTCCAGAGAGCAGCCTGGATCCGTGGGTCCAATGCATCAAATATATTATTGAATTTCATTTCCCCACTCCCCTCCTTTTCCGCTTTCCACCTAAAGGCATGCTTTCTTTCATTTTACGTATGTTCTTAAGGATACCAAGATGCGTACCATCCAGCAGGTAGACCTCTGCATTATCAGTATCCACAGCCCCAGATGTGAACATAGGTCCCAGCAGTTCCTTTTGTATGGAACCATTAAAGGCCACCCCTCCGCACAGCTCATTGAATGCAGGGACTACTATCAGTTCAGGTATATCCTTTCCTTTGCGGTCAAGGAGTTCCATGTCCCTGAATTGCTCCGTGAGGATAGCCATGTTCAGCCTTGTCCTTATCCAACATTGTTCTGTCATTGAATAACCAAGGGAATCTGTAAACCGTACACATGGATGATTGTGGGCTGTCACGATGTGTCGTACCTTAAGCAAGGCTGGGTCTGGCCAGGTATGTCCGTGGAAGTATCCGACCTCATCGATTATAGCACCACGTATAGGATGTATCCGAATGTCCGACCTTTTTGGTACCAAGTGCTCGATACCACCATCATGGTTGCCGGGAAATATGTCTATAGATGCATGTTCTGCCAAAGCGTCAAGAAAATACGGGATCTCGTCCTTTTCCTGCCATGAGGTCTGTGGTACATTGTGCTTCAGGTCTCCAAGTAAGACGATCCTATCTGGTGATTCCTGCTTCACAAGGCCCAGTATACGACCAAGGCCATATTTCATGCGGCTGGGTATTGATATACCACTTCTGTAGAGGTCCCATTCTATCCCCAGATGTATGTCTGCGATTACAAGTGCTGTTGTACTGCCCTTTACCATGAGCACAGGTTCATCTATGATAGGGTCGAATTCTATTGGCATATATCCTGGTGGGTCTCTGTATCTTTTGTTTATGGATATATATGGATAGGGTTCACCTGTCATTTAAATTATACAGTCGTATGGAATATTCTAAATGCAGTATATCTATCCTGATATAGCTATTCAATTATGTATAAATCAGGAAAATATAAGTAATAGCATAAATAAGGGATATCTGTCAGATGACGATCTATGTTCTGTGTGGAGAGCAGCTGTGACCCATAAGGGATATATTGTTATCTGCAGGCAGTGAAAAGGAGAAGAAAGATATGAAGAAAGTGATCATAATAAATGGGAGCCCGAGAAAGAATGCAAACAGCGATGCGATCACAGATCTTGCTGTAAAGGAACTGGAAGCAAGGGGGGCAAGTGTAGAAGTGTTCCGTATACGGGAACGTGATGTCAGATCATGTATCGGATGTGACAAATGTAAGGCGACAGACGAATGCGTTCAAAAGGATGATGCTGCTGAACTCATGAAGAAATTTAAACAATGCAATGGGGTCTTGCTCGTTGCTCCGATCTATTTTAACAGTGTCCCCGGTACAATAAAGGTGCTTATAGACCGTTTTTATTCAATGTTCAATCCTGCAAAAGGTCTTGTACCACCATCCCCTGATAAGAAATTTGCTGCTATATTCTCATTTGGAGGCTCACCGGAATCTGAGATCTCCAAGGTCGTGGACTGGTCAGCATATTGCTTTGGCGTTGCAGGATTTGGTAGTCATAGGTCAGTCCTTTGTAGCGGACAGAACACCAAAGATGCGTTTGCAAACAACAAGGAGCATCAGGCCAAGGTACAGGAACTGATCAAGTGGTTCTAAGCCCTTGTCAAAGGACTACAGTTCACCACTTATCATACATGGAAAGTAAACTATAGAGGGCTTTTATGCCCTCCTTTTTTGAATGGGGCAAAAGGGAAGGAAAGATCCTCTCCTTTAAATATAATCAGGCACAAGGGCACGATTTAAATATATACACAGTGCCGTTCAGAACGCGCGCGAAGGCACAGCCACAGGTCTAACACATCGGAAATGCGCCCAACTTTCTGTTTACCAATGAGGGGACCTATCATTAAGCATTTATCTTATGCCTTTATTGTATAACTGGATGAACTTCAAGGGTCACCATATCATTTCAATGGCATCGTTCTCCCGGGACATGATCGATAGTATATTGGAAACGGCTGAAAGAATGGAGCCAATAGCTCTTGGTAAGCAAAAGTCGGACATGCTCGCTGGCAAGATACTTGCTATCCTCTTCTTTGAACCAAGCACAAGGACACGTATGTCATTTGAAACTGCCATGTATCGCCTTGGCGGGGATGTGCTGAACCTGGGGTCGATAGATGCAAGCTCCATTGCAAAGGGAGAGACCCTCGCTGATACCATACGCGTTGTGGACAGTTATGCTGATGCTATTGTCCTCAGGCATCCAAAAGAAGGAGCTGCACACCTTGCGGCAGAGTTTTCCACAATACCTATCCTTAATGCCGGTGACGGGGCTGGCCACCATCCTACCCAGACATTGCTTGACCTTTACACCATAAAGAGGGAAAGTCGTCTTGAAGGGTTAAAGATCGCATTGGCGGGGGACCTGAAGTATGGGAGGACAGTTCACTCATTGTGTTACGCATTGTCGCTTTACGGAGCGGAGATCACCTTGATATCACCACCGGAGCTTAGGATGCCTGTGGAGATAATCAGCGACCTTGGGAAAAGGGGAGCAATTGTGTATGAAACCGATTCCATAGACAGTGCCATCAATAGGGTCGATGTGCTTTATATGACAAGGATACAGAAAGAGAGATTCCCACATCCCGCTGAATATGAAAAAGTTGCAAATCGACTAAAGATCACACCTGATGTACTTGCAGATGTCAGGCCCGAACTGAAGATACTCCATCCTTTGCCCAGGGTCAATGAGATACATACCGGAGTGGATGATACGCCACATGCCTGTTATTTTAAACAGGCTTTCTACGGAGTGCCTATAAGAATGGCATTGCTTGCATTGGTGTTGGGGGCTGTAGAGCTATGAGTGAAGAACAGGAACTAAGAGTAAAGAGGATAGAGAATGGAACTGTTATTGATCACATCACTGCCGGGCATGCCCTGAACGTATTGAAGATACTTGGCATTCCAGATTCTACCCAGGGTGTTGTCAGTGTCCTTTTGAATTCACCTGGTAAGTTTGGGATAAAGGATGTTGTCAAGATAGAGAACCGGGAGCTAAATGTGCGTGAAGTGAATCGTATAGCACTGATAGCACCCTATGCGACCATCAATATCATTCGTAATTATCACGTCTCACAGAAAAAGAGGGTCAATATCCCTACTTTTGTTGAAGGGGTCGTAAGGTGCGTGAATCCAAATTGTATATCGAACAGTAATGAACCTATTACATCTAAATTCTATGTAACTGTCGAGGACCGTCTCCGTCTAAGATGTGCATATTGTGGCCGTTCAATATCGGAAGACATTGCTAAGCATTTGCTATGAGATAATAAATAAAAAAAAAGGAGGCGGAGGTAGTCAGGAGGACTTACTTTCTATTCAAGGACTACATTCCTTATTATAGTACTAATAATATATAATTGCTGCGGTTATAATAACGTAAGCTCGTGAGTTTGTCTAATTAGCTCATATTTCCTCCATTTCTGATCAGTTAACAATAAACGCGTGCTAGATCTATAATGAAAGACCGGCACCTTTTTACAGTCCAATCCCCGGCTCGCCGCCAATCGCGCGCGTTTTTCCTGAGGGCGGACAACATATAGATAACGTGAAAATGGAATGCTTAAAAAAAGCGATAAGAAAATAAAGCGAGATTCTGATCAGACAAGCTCCTTGTATATCCCATATTTTTACAAGATGATAGAAAACATAAGCTGAGCGCTATTATCCATGCTAAAAGATTAGAGCCTGCCATACCAAACACTGAGTGTCCAGGATATCAGGCCCAAGAAACAAAAGCTCTTAGAGCCCGAGTATATCTTCCATGGTGTACATACCTGGTTTTGCACCGGCTATCCATATGGCTGCCTTGACCGCACCACCAGCAAATGCCTGCCTAGAGTGGGCCTGATGCTTGATCTCGATCCTTTCGCCATCTCCTGCGAAAAGCACTGTATGATCCCCCGCTATATCCCCGCCACGAACAGCATGGATACCTATTTCCTTTCCACGAGGGGCCATACCCTCACGCCCATGAACATATGGCACGCCGCCCAATACTCCACTTATGATATCTGCAGCTTTCATTGCAGTGCCACTTGGTGCATCTTTTTTCTGGTTGTGGTGTGCTTCGATTATTTCAATGTCCATCTCACCAAGATATTTGGCTGCTTCTTCCACTATTTTGAAGAACACGTTGACGCCCACTGAGTAGTTAGGGGAGATGATACCTGCAACACCGTGCTTCTTAATTGAATCTTCGATGCTACTTTTCTGCTCAGCAGAAAGCCCCGTGGTGCCTATGACCAGGTTCACACCAGAAGCTGCAGCCCTTGGTGCGCTTACTGCAGTGGCGCTGGCAATTGTGAAGTCCACCAGTACATTGGTACCAGATGCCTTGAGCACAGCTTCCATATCTTTAACATCAGATACCGGAACATGCAGAGTTCCAAGCTGTGCCATCTCTCCTACGTCCTTTCCTATGTGCACCAGATCGAAGGCTGCTGAAAGCCTGACACCATCGGTATCAATTATATTGGAAATAATGAGCCTTCCCATCTTTCCCAAAGCACCTGTGACTGCTATATTTATCATGCTATGCACCCAAGTCCCTTAAGTATACCCTTAAGAATATGATCATTATCATCGCTAAGCGGTGCAAGTGGTAATCTCAGATCCCCTTTTGCAAGTCCCATGTGTTCCATAGCGCGTTTGACCGGTATGGGATTGGTCTCAGAGAACAATGCGCGTGTAAGGGGGGCCACCTTAAAATGCATCTCCCTGGCAGTCTTCAGGTCTCCCTTGCGAGCCGCGTCCACAAGCTTTACCATCAGTGCCGGAACGACGTTAGCCACCACAGAAATGACCCCGGTCCCTCCAAGGGATACTATCGGCAATGTAAGCCCATCCTCACCGGACAAGACCACAAAATCATCATCTTTGGTCATCTCAATGATACGGGAAACTTTCTCAACACTTCCGCTTGCCTCTTTTATTGCAACAATGTTGTCAATCCTGGCAAGCTCGGCTATGACATCCAGTGCGATGTCCTGACCAGTACGTGAAGGCACATTGTACAGGATAATGGGGATATCTGCAACTTTTGCAATGGTGTTGAAATGGGCAAGAAGTCCCGCACGGTTGGATTTATTGTAATAGGGAGAAATTACCAGGGCAGCATCTGCACCTGCATCAGCCGCATATCTTGTAAGTTCCACAGCTTCCACTGTGTTATTGGAACCAGTACCAGCTATCACCGGAACTTTTGCACAGTCTATGGAAATGTCAATAAGTTGTTTGTGCTCTGCCATTGAAAGAGTAGCAGACTCGCCAGTGGTGCCACACGCTACTATACCTGAAACACCGCCTTTTTCTGCAAAAGAGACGATCTTCCTGAAGCTTTCAGCATCAATGGTGTTGTTCTTTGTGAACGGGGTCACAAGCGCAGGTATAACTCCTTCGAACATGGGACATCCCTTCAAAAGACTTATTCTTTTGGCTTGTGGTTCATCTTCCTTGTGACGTAACCTGCAACACGGTTCCTTATTACTTTACTCTCTATGGTGGTATACTTTGTCACAAGGTGCTTGTTAGCATCAAAGTCACCTGTAAATGTGTTGCCATACTTATCGATCAAGCGTAATGAAATTGTTTTAATGTTGTTTTGCCTTATATTTCCCATATTGATCCTCCGTTTATAGATATTTCAAATATGATCATGGTATACAATGGAACTAAATTATGACACTTAGCTGTATGTTGATACTACCTTGTAAGGGCTATAATAAATACCCTTACATTTATACCTTTTGGATTGCCCTAAAGGAGCTTTTAGTTTAAGTAGTGTCCGGTTAGAATGTCAATGGCCCTTCATCCGAACCAGAACATTTCATCTCACCTGAATGGTCAATGGGCATGCCATGTTTTTCGCACGCGCGCACGAGGCCCTACTTTATCCCAACTGAAAAAGGCACGCCTTGTGATGTGATGCTTACATGTACCTGAATATCTTAATATCCTTTTCTCATTTCTCAGCACATCAAATCTTTTGCGCCCACTTCAATAGTATTATTGAGTTGCCCTATAAAAACGCGCGCGCATGTGCCGAAGGGATCGAGTTTGACTATAAATGTGCACACGGTTTTGAAATTTAGAAATTTCGTCAATAAGAAATTGCTGAAATATGAGCTAATTAGACAACCTCTAAGGACGTGTCATAAGATCTCAGAAAACCGTTTATACCTTGTAAAACTACAAGCAATGATGCTCATTGATGATGTGCTCTCTTGCCTTCGGGAAATGTACCCCGACGGATACCCACACACCCGCAGGGACCCCTTCTATATACTCATCTCCACTGTACTTTCCCAGCGCACCCGTGATGAGGTGACCATTCCTGCAAGTCAAAGGCTTTTTGAAGTATATAGCTCCCCGGCAGAGATGGCAGCCGCAAGCCCCGAAAAGGTCCAGGGACTCATCAA
>CAZBJM010000063.1:0-11280 GCA_964492225.1 uncultured Methanosarcinales archaeon | reverse complement strand
TTAACTGATCATCTGATCAGAAATGGAGGAAATATGAGCTAATTAGACAATCTCAGATAACTTTGTCAGCTTGCGGCGCAAAGGTAATTACCCTTCGATACAAAGCATACACCATGCAGAAAAGTATAGCTGTGGTCTTTGATAGCGCAGGAACATTGCTTCGCATGTACAGGGTTGCAAGAGATACGTCTGCAGGTCTGCTCCTTAACGATATACAGACGACGCTCCTTGTGGTACAGAAGCCCCGAAGGGCCCTTGTTGTAATGAAAGGAGACCTCGAAAGTACCATAATGTCCTGCAGGCACATGAAACTCTATGATTTTCTGGAAGAGCATGGTATAGAGATAGATATAAGCTGTGCAAACGGAGTTCTTGAGCTTGAAGAGGTGCGCCACATAATACAAGAAAGCAATGTATGCATAAGCGCGCTACAGGACCTTATCCGACTGGTCAGGAAACGTTGCCCTGACGTGTTCTATCTGGGCGTGGGCATCGTGGTCGATGGCTGTGAGCATACAGTGCCTTATGTACTCAGCACCGGAGGAAAGATGTATTCAAGTACACTCGATACAATAGAGCGACTGAAAGGGCTGGGTGCTGATCTATTCATCGCTTCGGGAGATGGCTACCATAACCTGAAAAGACTTGCGGATGCAACAGGGATTTCCATGGACAATGTCTTTGGCATAGCTTCCACATATGATAAGGAAAGGATAGTCCGTGAGCTTAAAAAGGAATATGCCTTCGTGATCATGGTGGGGGACGGTATGAACGACATCCTCGCGCTCCGGGCAGCAGATATTGGTATAATGACAACACAACAAGGGGACGAGAGACCACAAGAATTATGGGAAGCGGCAGACATCATAATTAATGATATAGCAGATGTGGCCGAAGTGGCAGAAGCCATTGTTGAAGGATGGTGTGTTATCACCGAAGATGGGTGAAATATAAATAATAGATAATATATATGAAGTTAATAGTGCAACGCCGATGCGTTATGTTTATGTAGTGAGTGAAATAATCCCTGTTATTCTATTTGTAGATCGTAAAGACAATATGAAACATTATGGATGGACTATATGGGTATTGTTGCCAGGTTTTGTACAAATAATGCAAAACCGTTAAGTAAGTTGTATAATATGGATACATATAAAGAGGGCAATAACATGTGCATCCATGAGGCGGAGGAAATCGTATGGCAGTATTTATAGAAGTCAAAGACCTTTCACTGGAATTTGATGGTGTCAAAGTATTGAAAAATATCAACCTGACCATTAATGAAGGAGAAGTTCTGGGCATTCTGGGAAGAAGCGGCTCAGGAAAGACTGTATTGATGCATGTTCTGCGTGGTGTTGAAGAATATGAAGGTATCAGTGGCGAAGTCATCTATCATCTTGCACGCTGTGAGAAATGTGGTCACGTAGAACCACCCAGTAAAATAGGAACTAAGTGTCCTAGCTGCGATGAGACCTTGGTGGCATTCAATGCGGACTTTGTCAGTTTGTCCTTGCATGACCAGAGAAGGCGTGACGTTTCCAGAAGGATTGCTATCATGCTCCAGCGCACATTTGCACTTTATGGTGATGACATGGTCATTTCTAACGTGGTCAACTCTCTGACAGAGATCGGGGTCAATACTGAGGATGCCATGACAAAGGCTGTGGACCTCCTTGAGAAAGTGCAACTTTCCCACCGTATGATGCATATTGCACGTGACCTGAGCGGTGGTGAGAAACAAAGGGTCGTACTGGCACGTCAGCTTGTAAGGGACCCGATGTTGCTCATTGCCGATGAGCCCACTGGTACCCTGGACCCAAAGATAGCTCATATCGTACACAATGTGATCGCCAAGACTGTCAAAGACTACAATATGACAATGGTGATCACTTCCCACTGGAGCCATGTGATCGAGGAAATGGCAGATAAAGCTATCCTCCTTGAAGAGGGAGCCATTGTTAAAGAGGGTGACCCCAGCGCCATTGCAAAGGATTTCATGAACATGGTCTGTGCCGTGGAGAAGAAGTCCAATGTCGAGATTGGTGACACCATAATCCGGGTGGAGAACCTTGTAAAGAAGTATATATCAGTCACAAGGGGAGTCGTTTATGCGGTCAATGGCATCTCGTTCGATGTGAAACAAGGCGAGATCTTCGGCATTGCAGGAACCAGTGGCGCAGGAAAGACCACAGTATCAGAGATCCTAATGGGTATTGTGCAACCTACCAGCGGCGAGGTCATGGTGAAAGTAGGCGATGAATGGGTGGATATGAAAAAACCCGGCCCAGAGTGCCGCGGACGTGCTGTGAAATACATGGGCATCCTCCACCAGGAATACAGTCTATACAATCACAGGACCATCATCGACAACCTCACTGAATCAATAGGTATAGACCTTCCTTATGAACTTGCTGTGAGAAAGGCGATAAGTACTCTTACATCAACAGGATTTACAGAGGAGAAGGCTAAGTCCATATTACCAAAGATGTCAGACGAGATCAGTGAAGGAGAGCGGCATAGGGTCGCTCTTGCCCAGATCCTCATGAAAGAACCTGTAATAGTGTTGATGGATGAGCCAACAGGTACCATGGACCCTATTACAAAGAAAGATGTAACACGTTCTATCCTCAAGGCCCGTGAGAAAATGGGCGATACATTCATCATAGTTTCACATGATATGGATTTCCTTGAAGACATATGTGACCGTGTGGCACTTCTGAGGAATGGTAAGGTTGTGGATATTGGTGAACCTGCAAAAGTTCTCGCGCAGCTCACCGAACGTGAACGTATCGAAGCCGCAGAACCCTGATCGCCTGTATGAGATCACTTATATTGTCCAGAGCTGTTTGACATGTGCGGAAAAATTAAGGTAGAGATAAATGGGAACAAGCTTGAATTGCCTGAAGGTACTGTCCTTGAGGATGCCATCCGGGTGTCAAACGCCCCCTATAGGAAAGGTACAGCCATTGGTATCATCATCGATAAGGCCGGAGAGGAAATAGCAGATGTTTCCAGATATATTGTCAGGACCTCAAAGGGCGAGTTCCGGATAGAATTAAAGGATGGAACTTCCCATTCAAAGGGGAAATGGCTTTCCAGCTACACAGCCTATAAAGATATGCCAGTGCGCTGGACAAGCAAAGATGCAGTTGCATTTGGTCCTTTCCCATCGGATACTGTGCCCCTCAGGGGAAGTGCTGATCACAAGGGATTTGAGCTGATGTTTGCTGCTGGTTCAGACCCCACCAACACCCATCTTATATTCACAAAGGCAAGACACCCTGCTGAATACGGTGCTCCTGAAGAGGGCACATTTGCAAGCATAATAAGTGGTAAACACGTCCTTTCTGACCTCAGTCGAGGTGACAGGATATTGGAGATCGTCCCGGTAACAGGTACGGAAGATGCAGGGGAACATTTGTGCACGACAGACCTTAGAACGGTACTAGTGGACGGTTCTAGGATATTCACATATCTGGAGATGGAGATTGACCCTGAAGCTCCTGAGGGGGCAGAGCACCTATTCGCTGTGACCCGTGACGGTACATTCCTGATCGATGCTGTGGCCTCCTCCTACATATCTGACCACAGGTTCCTAGGAGAGCTTGTGACATACGAGAACTTCGAATCACGCTCAGCTGGATCGGTGTTCGTGAGGACTGTAGGTTATGGTGCAGGTAAGCTGTTCATCGCCACCGAAGATAGGACATCTACTATCATGCACTCTGTTGTAGGTCACGTGATCAAAGGCCTTGAGCTCGCAAAGCTGGCAAAGGAAGGCCAGAGGATAATGATCGAGAGCAGTCCCGAGCCTATCATGCTCATTGGTCGGAACTTCATAGATGCCGAAGCAGAGATGGAGCTTCTAGGCGTGGATGTCATCAGGGAGGATTACACAGGGGATGATGGCTTCATCGTGATGCAGACCCCTGCAACTACCATAGGCATACTTGCTGAGAAGCGGGTAACATTGAAAGGAGTTGATCCCGACCATCTTGTGAATGTCAGGTTCTATAATGACCTTGTACCAAAGACAATGGACTTCTTCAGACATGCAACCGGGATGCAATACAAGCCTGTGGGAGCCCTAATGGTGCTTATGACATATGATGATACCTTTATCTTTAAGGCCATGGATAAAGAGGCTGACAAGTATAAAGAGCTCATGCCGGAGAACATACCCGAAAAGAAGGTCTTGTCTGGTGAAATAGGCGTTACTAACCAGGCTGCAAAGAGGTCTGGAATGATAGGTGTTAAACTTTTGGACAATGATCTATTTGGACCTACTGGTGAAAAGTTCAATTGTACAAATATAATAGGCAAGGTTATTGATACTGATAAGCTCAGGAAGTTCAAAGATGGCGATATTATGTACATAATAGAGAGCGAAGGAGAGGAAACATAATGTCTGCGACAGAAAACGACATGGTGACCAGAATAGTGGTGATCAGTTCTGATAGTGTCCTGCCGATGGATGCAGCTATGAGGATATACCAGTCCGATAATGATATAGTTATCAAGGAAACCTGTTTTGGGACAATGGTCACAGGACCAAGGGAGACCGTGGACAGAGTGATCAAAGAAGTGGTCGACCTTGACAAGAACCATATCTTTGTCAAGGAGAGGGGCTTCCAGCCAGGAGATGAAAGAAGATGTCGTTCCTCAAGAGGCGGGGGCCCAAGGCCTGGTTTCCATTATCTCAGACATGAGGTACAGATGCTGCCCATCATTGGAAAGGCCCTTGATGCATATGACAGGAAGATGCCTTTGAAAGAAGGAAAGACAAGAAAGAAATTTGATACTGATAAACTTAAGGACTTAATCGGATCCGAACTATGAGGCAAAATTATGGTTAGAGTCATCATTTACCCCACAAATAGCCTTATCCTTTCCGACCTGGTTGCAAGGTTTGGCCATACGCCCCTTGCTATGATGGAGAAGATCAAGGAAAAGATATCTACCGTTGGTGTTGATTCACCACCTTTGAACATAACCCCAGAAGAACCAAAACGAGGGTTGAAATATGCTGCTGTGGAAGTACCAGCGGGTGTGAGAGGAAGAATGGCTATTGTCGGCCCCATGATAGATGAAGCTGAAGCTGCCATCGTGGTCAACGATTCTCCCATGGCCTTTGGATGTATGGGTTGTGCTCGTACAAACGAGCTCACCAAATACCTGATAAGACAAAGGGAAATACCAAGGATAGAAGTGGACTATCCCCGTGACGGAGAGGAAGAGGAAGCAAAAGAGTTCGTGTACAAGATAGCCGAGTTCCTGAAGTCCCTTCCAGCAAAGGAGGAGGAAAAGGCATGAATGAAAGGGATGTTGTAAAAGTGGCCCTGGTATCCTGTGGCTCGGAGTACGCAGGTGTGCACAATGAACTTGAATCCGTCACAAAGTCGGTCAATGCCAAGCTTATATTTCCTGAAATAGATGTCTCAGTACTGGATACGATTGGTCGTGATTTTGGAATAGAGGCCGCAAGTCCAGACCTTCGGCTCATGATGGCAAGGGCCAAGGCTGTGGTGGAGGGCATGTCAGATGTCGATGGAGTGTTCATTACTTCTTGTTTCAGATGTGCTGAGGCTGCTATTGTGAGGAATGAGCTGAGGCGCTATATTCATAGGTTCTCGGATATACCGGTCATCAGTTACTCCTTCACGGAACGCACAACTGCGGCGACCCTGATGACCCGTATGGAGGCACTGACCACCATAGCAAGGCGAAAGCACCTGCTTGCCAGAGAACATCAGGTAGGTCTGACCGCGGGCATTGACTCTGGGTCGACCACTACCAAAGCTGTGGTGATGAGGGATGATAAGATCATCGGTACCGGATGGGTGCCTACTATCAAGGTCATTGAAAGTGCCACTGAGGCGCTTAACCATGCGCTTGAGGAAGCAGGTGTCAAACTGGAGGACATACAGGCCATGGGAACCACAGGATACGGTCGTTTCCTTGTTGGGGAGCACTTCAAGGCAAAGCTGATCCAGGAAGAAATAACGGTCAACTCCAAGGGTGCTGTGTATCTTGCCAATAAGCAGAAGGGGTCTGCTACTGTCATTGACATTGGTGGTATGGACAATAAGGCCATTTCTGTGGAGGACGGGATACCTGGTATGTTCACCATGGGAGGCATATGTGCTGGTGCATCCGGACGTTTCCTTGATATGACTTCCAAGAGACTTGGTGTGGATATTACAGAGCTTGGTGCTCTTGCGGTCAAAGGCATGCAGGATAAGGTGAGCATGAATAGCTACTGTATTGTTTTCGGTATCCAGTCACTTGTAAACTCCCTTGCGAAGGGTTCAAGGACAGAGGACGTCGCTGCGGCTGCATGTCACAGTGTTGTCGAGCAGATATTCGAACAGCAATTGCAGGAAGTGGATGTAAAGGAACCTCTCATACTGGTTGGCGGCTCCTCACTTATTGAAGGTGTGCCAAAGGCCCTAAGTGAACTGCTTAAGATAGACGTACTTGTGCCACCAAACTCCCATCTTATAGGAGCTGTGGGCAGCGCATTGCTTGCATCAGGGTTTGTGGAGGAGTGATCCATGGATGCTCTTGAGACCTTCATTGTAGAGGCTGCAGACCCAAGGGAAGCTGAAGCTTACAGAAGTATCGTGGCGGACGTAATATCAGAACTGGTACTGGGAGGTGCTATAGGGCGGATAATTATCGTGCTCAGACCGGAGGATTCCCTGTTTCAGATGGCTATGCTCCTCAGGGGTAGCCAGCAGACCATAAAGCTTGAGGATATTGCCGACATTGGATATGGTGTGATGGAACGTAATGAGGTAAAGATCTCCATTAAGGAGGAAAAGCATCTTTCCCAACTACTTTTGAAACTCTGGGCAAGATACAGCCGCGGGCAGGTGTTGCAGCCTGAAAGGAACACCCTTATAATACGTCAGGAGAATGATGCTCAGAAGGAGATAGAGGTCTTGAAACATATGCCTGTTGCCGACCCTAAACAAGGATTACAGTCCAGGCTGATTGAAATGGCGATAAGGTCAACTCCGGAAGGTTTTAGGATACGTTATCATTCCATGCAAGAGAACAGCTTCATATTTGTGGCAAGTGAGGATACATTGAAACCTGAATGGATACGGGAAGGACATCTGTTACTTGAAAGGGCAAGGGGGGAAAAGAATGGCAGCAGTGCTTGAACCATATATATATGAAGGCGGGATCCATAAACACTCATTTATCACTGAACTACTGGAAGACCTTGGAGGATACCTCATCCAGAAGATACCAGCTGCAACCGAAGTTACATTGATAATGCTCATTCCTAAAAAGGATGTACATCTTATCGAGGCTCTGGGTAAGAAACTACTTGGGAAGTTATCAAGTGCACCTCTCACCGGTACTGAGATAGCTGTTGTATCTCCCACCCTGGCAATGCATCACCTACCGCATTCTGCGTGCGATATTGCTGAACACTTGCGCAAGGATGGTGCAAATACCAATATGATAGGTCTGGCAAGGGGTATGGGAAGGAGGGTTGCACTCTCTGCCGACTATGAGAGGAGGCTTATCAATGAACATGACGTTGCTTTGTTCTCCTTTGGCACATTTGCAGATTGTATCAAGCACAAAAAACCAAAACTATTTGAAGGGATAGAAATACCCATCATAGTGACTGGGGGTCCGGACCTCATGACCAGTGATGTACCCAACGCCGATGCATACATAGGCAATATAGGCAGAGTGGCACATCGTATGAGAAAATCCGATGAGCTGAGCTCCCTGGAGATAATGAACAGGAAAGTTGCTGAGATAGTGGGCCTTATGAGAGAAGAGCTTTCAAAGGACCAGCTTGCTGTGCTTCCTCCTAGGGTGATGAAAGAGATATATGAACAGATCCCCCAGATAGAACAGGTACTTACGCCTGCACCTGTGACACTGCAACTTGATGGCTTGCGGGTGAAGCTTCCATATGATGAGTTCAAAGAGAAGATAGAGGAACTTGAGTTCGATGAGGGGACACGTCTTAAAGAGTTGGCACGGGTTATTCCATCAAAGATGAAGAACTATATCCTTATTAAGATAAAACGTGAATCTGAAGTCGGCTTTGCCATATGAACAATGGAGAGTTGGATCACATGGAAATGGACAAGATAAGAAAAGTGCTGGACATGGAAGCAAAAGAAGCTGTCAATAATATGTTAGATGATGTGAAAGCAAGGTATGGTGAGATACCATATATCATCGATTTTATGAAAGATATGCCGGAGTTGTTCATATCGCGAATGATCTATGATAGCAGCGTCATGCAGCAGATGGAGCATATGGACCCAAGGACAGTTGAACTTATCAGTATTGCTGTAGCTTCAGCCCTCAGATGCGAGCATTGTCTAAAGACACACCTGAGGGTTGCAGCACGCCTAGGCGTATCGAAAGAGGAAATGTTCAATGCAATGCTCATCGCTGCAACCATTTCCAATGCAGCTGTGCTTGCCGATGGTACCCGTTCCCTGGATTCCGTGTTCAGCACTCGAAAAGAGGAAAACTATTGCACAAATGAGGAAGATTGTGCTTTCTGCAATGTGCTTACAAAGCCTGCTGATGAGAAGTGAATCTTCCTCTACAACATGTATTCATTGCATTAGCACAATTATTTTCCACATTTGGTATTGTCATCAATCCATCTGCGCAAAGAGGGATACGGTGTTCAAACCGACATATCCACGTATAGTATGCGCTCTTCCCCGGCCTCTGTATCTTCTTCTGTGTTTGAGCCCTTTGAAGATCAATTGAACCCACCCCTCTTAGTTCGCGCGCGTTCTGACCGACCTTAACACATATCTTTTTTTCCGCACGTTCTCTTCTATATAATAAACCCATTATTTGTCTGATGATGGCTTCATTCAAGCTTGCTCTTTTGATCATAATTTGGGGCCTCTGTCAACATATCACCGCCAATATGCCTATTTGAATATTCTATATTCGGGGGTGGTCAGTGGGCGCGTGCGAAGCTGTGTGGGGCGCTTGACTATTTGGGCATAGAGCACATTTTTTCAAAACGAACAATGGAAACTCTGACCTTTTTAAAGCCATACTTTAGTCTGCAAATTAAAGATGCACCCAAAATTTGATAGCTATCATTCCTTTAAGGTATTGTCCCATATTTCAAAAAATGCGCGACATTCCAACTAAATGTTCAAACGCTGTCCATGACTTTCACGCGCGCATGATTTCCCGCACATGGTTCAAACTACACAAAACATATCATTAGGCGATACTTTGACCGATGCCTGAAAGATATAATAAAGAAGGGAACTTGAATGGAAGCAAAAAAGAGAGGGCAGTTCAACAAAATAAATACTGTCAAACTTGGGAAAATATACATGATTCATGAAACACATGCAGAATATAAGAAATATACTACAAGATAGCAATCGAGGTCCGCCTTATAAGAACCCATACAATATCTTCATTGCCATCAGCAGGAGCAGGATACCAAGGAACTTTTTAAGGGTATTTGCATTGATCTTGCTGTACATCAGCCTTGACCCTAGATGTGCACCAAGGAAAGATGCTGCGACCATGTAAAATACCAATGTCCTGTCAGGCTCCCAGAGGGGCATGTGCGATAGGAAAGCAGACAGTGACGCGAAGACCACCACAAAGCCAGACGTTGCAGCAGCTTTTTTTACATCATGCCCCATGATTATCAGCATCGGTACTACAAAAGAGCCTCCTCCGATCCCAAGTAGACCGGAGAGGATACCGATGATAAAACCTCCTGAAATGATCAGATACTTTTGTGTTTGGTCTGCCAGTTCCTTGCCTTTATAAAAAGCCTCAAAGCGTGAGAATAGCATCTCAAGCCCAATTATCACCATCTGTATGCTAAATAGCAATAGCAGGAGATCAACGGGTGCAAGACGTGCAATGTATCCTCCTATTTGTGTCCCTATGGCGGCAAAGAATATGAGAGGCAAAGCAACCTGCATGTCCACAAGTTTTTTCCGTAGGTACAGTATGGATGCAGAACCAGAGGTCACAATATTAAGTAGGAGCGCTGTGGTGACAGCATCCAGGAACTGCATACCGGTACCATAGAAGAAGGGAACGTAAAATACAGCCCCTCCGACACCGAGCATTGAAAATATCAGAGATGAAAAAAGGATAATGATGAACACAAAGATGGTTTCCATTTCAATCTATCCGATGCATGATTGCTGAAAAGACCTGCACCATATAATTAAAGCTCAATACTTTCTATAATCATAGCAATAAATATATGTGTTCCTATATGGAAATGCGACACATATCGTTGAGTAAACCATAAGTACTTGCTGTATTGTAAATAACTGTCCCTTATGACGAGGATAAGAACATATTCGAAAGCTTCTGCCTTAAACTGTCCAAGCACAAAATGATGGAATTATAATGTACGCAATTGCAGGCTTTTTTAATTATGAAAGTGCCCCTGAACTGACCGTAAAGGCACTTGAAGGTATGCAGGGCAGAGGCGGTAGATACATGAGCATCACCGGACACGATTGGCGGGAGCAGGTAAGTGGTGCAGGTGATATGAAGAGGACGGGGAAAGGGCAGAAATATGCCATGGGACACCGTATAAACTTTACTCATGAAACGGGGTCATGTATGGGAAGTATGGTGGCTGACTGTATACTGTATAGTCAGAAAGGAAGCTACAGAACTATAGATGGAGAAGCAGATAGAGATAACGTAAACTTATTCAGTATACTTTCTGATGTCGAACCTTTGGACATCCAAAGCCTAGATGAGCGTCTTTACCAGGTAGATGGGGTCTATGCTTTTGCATACTGGCGAGATGGACATGTGTCCATTGCTAGGGATATGATAGGGATAAAGCCACTCTGGTATAGCACAGCAAATGGTTTTGCTTTCGCCTCCGAAAAAAAGGTCCTTATATCTGCAGGATGCACAGAAATCAAAGAACTGGAGCCCCGTAATATGGTCAGCTATGACATTAGCAATGATTCGGTCAGGTGTCATGCAAGGAAGTCCTTTGTTCTCATGCCGGAACACACAGGACCCCTTGCAGATATCAAAGCAGACTTCATCACGCATCTAAAAAAGGCAGTCTCCATCCGTCTCCCCGATGAAAGGTTTGGCATACTGTTCTCAGGAGGATTGGATTCCACCGTCATTGCACATATTTGTATGCTGCTTGGAAAAGAACATGGAAGGGATATATCATGCTACACCGTTGGACTTAAGGAATCAACTCCACCGCCTGATGTCGAGCATGCCCAATTGATGGCTGATAAGCTTGGTCTG
>CAZBJM010000062.1:0-11348 GCA_964492225.1 uncultured Methanosarcinales archaeon | reverse complement strand
CACCCGGCCCCCATCAGAACGCGCATGCGAGTGCACACACCCCGGTCCAAGGAACTGACATGTGGCCTCGGACAGTTATTGGACAAAGGCCCGGACAGCAAGGCAACATCATCGCAGCATGCTGTAAACTTCCCTCACTCCACCCTTACGACTATCCCGCGCAACAGGCGGCCAAGTATATCCGATCCTGTGATGATCCTTCTCTCTGGGTCGTTCTTGTTCCAATATATTATCAGATCCTGGTCAATGACATCATCCTCCGAGTCCGTGGGATACACTTTGAATCGGTTGATGACGCTCCCAATTCTTTCTCCCGGATTTGATACTATTATGGGATGATGACAGTATCTATAGGGATTGAAATTCTTATCGACGCTCAGAGCCCCTCTTAGAAAAGCATCAGAATCAATGGCAACCTTAGGTTCATCCTTATCATTGACAACGATCGCCCATTTCTTTCCGGAAGCTGCAACCTGTTGCACCAATTGGTCCCCTGTCGGTGTACCGACCTTTGGGAACATAGGCAGATCCCCCTCGAAAGACAGGCGCACAATACTCAATGGATGTATTATTGTCCCCTCTTTTTTTATGTCGAGGTCGTCTATCGACAAAAAGTTAAGGGCCCCAATGCCCTCACATCTATCGATATCCGAAGTCGCCGAGGCCATATGTTTCATTATCATAGTCCTGAAAGTCCTCTCCTTGAAATACTCCACTTTCTCTTTACCAAGCCACCAGTCCAGGACTATCGCAGAAGGCTTTGCAACTGGATAGAGCAATATTCTGTATATCTTTATAAGAGGCGACAGGTAAGCTCCCAATTTCAGGGCGTTGCGTGAGAAATATGCCTGTGGCGCCAACTCTCCAAAGCATGCTATCAATATTGTCGAGACAGCAAATGCAGCGGTACCGGCCATCACTCGGTCAGTGAGCATTGCCAACAGGACATTTGTTCCCACGTTGCCCCAAAGAAGAGTGGCCAGCAAGAAGTTAGAGTCCTTCCTGAAACTTAATACCTTCAAAGCATGGGGATTCCTTGCTTCAGCTTCAATTTCAAGACGCAGTGGTGACAATCCGAACAAGCCGATGCTCAGGCCTGAAAAAATAGCAGATTGTACAAGACACAGAAATATAAATATCCATATAACAGATACCATAGGCCTCAACTGGTCTCAGGATGACTGGTACATAGAACAAGACATCTTCTTTTGTTACCTGAATTCATTAAAATGCTACACCTTAATTTCAGTTCCTTGATACTAAACTAATCATCATCATCTATCTTTTCTTCTACTATAATAACTCATCGCGAATTTCATTAGAGTTCTAGTGAGGTTGTCTAATTAGCTCATATTTCCTCCATTTCTTACCAGACGGTATTTCTAAATTTCAAAACAGCGTGCACATGGTCAAACACGGACCCTTCGCCACATGCGCGCGCGTTTTGATTGGGCAACTCAATAATACTATTGAAGTAGCCGCAAAAAAATAGATATGCTGAGAAATGAGAAAAGGTTTATAAAGCGAAATTCTGATTAGACGACATCCTTCAGATATCTATCATTGTTCAATAAATTACATATATCTTCACCATTATCTACTCCCCTATATGTCATCACGATTCGATATCATCCATAAGGACGCAGCAGGTCGCATAGGTAAGCTCACAACACCCCATGGAGTTGTGGAAACACCTACCGTCATGCCCGTCATAAACCCCAATATACAGACCATCAAACCCTCGGAGATGAGGGATTTCGGGGCACAGATCCTGATCACCAATTCATACATAATCTATCGCAAGGATGAATTAAGGGAAAAGGCACTAAAGGATGGTATCCATGCTCTCCTTGACTTCGATGGTCCCATTATGACCGATTCAGGTTCATTCCAGCTATCGGTGTATGGCGAGGTAGAGGTCACCAATGAACAGATAGTGGATTTCCAGCAGAAGATAGGTAGCGATATAGGAGTCCCTCTTGATATCCCAAGCCCACCTGATATACCCTTTGAGCGCGCCGAGAGTGAGATGAACATCACTATAGAGCGCCTTCTGGCAGCAAGGAAGCTTGTGACAGGGGACATGTTGCTTGCAGGTCCTGTGCAGGGTTCCACTTATCCGGAGCTACGTCATAGATGCGCAAAGACAATTGCAGCAGCAGGCTTTGATGTCTATCCCTTCGGTGCCGTCGTCCCTCTCATGGAATCCTATCGCTATGCCGATCTTGCAGATGTGATAGCAGCCTCCAAACAGGGTCTTGGCCCCACAGCCCCCGTACATCTCTTTGGAGCAGGGCATCCGATGATGTTTGCGCTTGCAGTGGCCCTTGGATGCGACCTCTTTGATTCGGCAGCATATGCATTATATGCAAAGGACAAACGATATATCACACACAGAGGGACCTATCATCTGGACAGGCTCAAGTATCTCCCATGCTCCTGTCCCATATGCATCAGCCACACCCCCGATGAACTTAGGAATGCCCACAACTCAACAGAACTGCTTGCCAGACACAATCTATATGCAACCTTCGAGGAGATACGCATCATCAAACAGGCTATATGGGAAGGCAATCTTCTGGAACTTGTAGAGCAGCGTTGCCGCTCTCACCCGCGCATGCTAGAAGCCCTCAAACAGATGTACACCCACTCCGAATGGCTCGAAAGATTGGACCCTGTATCAAAGTCCACTTTCTTCTACTGTGGACCCGAATCTGCAAGCCGTCCAGAGGTGTTACGCTTTTCCAATCAGCTTGACCGTTTCACAATACGCGGTTCTGCTCTCATTCGGGCAGCACCATCAAAGCGTGACAGTGAATATGACAATGTCCTGATGTTCAAGCCTCCATTTGGAGCCTATCCGCAGGAATTGGCAGAGATATATCCTCTTAATGCTGAAGTACCGAGGACCCCTGACAATGAATCCCTCGAAAGTGCTTATATCAACACCATAAGGCTTGCAGAGTTAAATCCAGAAGCTAAGTTCACATATATGCTGTCAGAAAGATTTTACCATCCTTTGGTTGAAAAACTGAGGAACATGCAAAATGTCCAGTTCCTCCAATAAGTCTTAATGTTAGCCAATGCATTTGTCTTTGCTATCAAGGTCTTATAATGCATTATGCTAATTCTAATGCAAATCAAATGTAGGATACAGTTACAATTACCGGTGGTTTACATGGTTTCAAGTTCCGACTCAAAAACAAGGAATCCTTATTTAGAGCTACTTCGTCCAGAAATAGCCGATATGGATCTTGCACTGCCTGCAGCAAGTGCATTACTTGCATCATATCTTACAACAGGTGGTCTACCTCCTTTGATCCCATTTATAATAGCAGTCATCGGAGGCTATGCGGCCATAACAAGTTCATATGTCTATAATGACTGTTGTGATATGGACATTGATAAGATCAATCTTCCAAACCGTCCCATTGTTTCCAACAGGCTCAGCAGGGCCAGTGCACTCAAGTATTCTGTATTGCTCTTCCTAATTGCATGTATGGCGTCCCTCTACCTGAACCCTGAATCCTTTTTAGTGTTGGTAGTTGCGGTCGTGACCATCAGTATCTATTCGGCTGTTGCAAAAAGGGCAACCTTCTTAAGCTTTGTACCCGTTGGCATAGCTTATGGTCTTGTACCCATTGGCATTTGGCTGGCCTTTGACCCAGCTGGTATCTTAAAACAACCTGACTACGGCACTATACTTCCACTGCCAGCAATTTTCCTTGGTTTGATGATGTGCTTCACAGATTGGGGTTTCACACTTTCTGGAGTCTCAAGGGATGTAGTAGGTGACCGTGCAAGGGGAGCACCTACATTCCCTGTCACATTCGGTGTGCCTGCAACATCGAAGTTTGTGACTGCAATGTGGTCGGTAGGTGTGGTAGCATCTCTTGCCATAGGTATAACTGCTAAGCTTGGTCCTGTCTATATAGCAGGTGCTCTCCTTGCTGGTGGATGGATGCTTATGCAATCCTTTGATTTTGTACAGAATCCAGTTCCAGAGAGGGGTGGCAGGTTGTTTTTGCAAGGTTCAAGATATAGAGGTATCATGTTCAGTTCACTTATTTTGGATGTACTGCTATCGATAGTTCTACCGGGTTATGCCGGGATGTTGTGGCAGGTACTAGGGGTATTCTAATGGATGCAGATATAATAGTGATAGGTGCTTCTCCTGCCGGTTTGATGGCAGCCAGGAATGCAGCCCAGAAGGGCAGAAGTGTTATCCTCCTTGACAAGAAGGAAGCCACAGGTGTCCCGCCACATCCGGCAAACACCTTTTTCAAGGGTATGTTCCTCCGTTCTGGGGAAAAGGTGGATCCAAGTTATGTCATCAAGACCATGAGGGGCGCACATATCATAGCTCCTTCTGGCAGGGAGGTCATCTTTGAGGGTGAATCTTACTTCCTTGACCGTAAAAAGTTCGATGAGTTCTATGCAAAGCAGGTAACACAGGCTGGCGTACAGCTTCGCATGGGTGTCGAGGTGCATAATGTATTGAGGACCGGGGACTCATTCACCCTGAGCACCTCAAAGGGCAAACTACAATGCAGATTGATCATTGTATCAGATGGCATCAATTCCAAGATATCCGCTCTTCTGGGCCTTAAGCCCTTGAAGTACCCTGAAGACATTGCATGGGCCATGGAGGCTGAGGTTGAAGCTGAAGGTATTGGTGAACCTGACCTGTTCGAATATTATGTGGGTAACCATGCACCGGGCTGGAAATCCACTTATTCTCCCTGCGGTGGGGATCGTGCAACCCTTGGTGTCTATGTACGCAGGCATGGAAGGGATATGTCGGATTTCTTTGACGACTGGGTAAGCAGGTTCAAGGCTATCAAGGGGATAGAACATCTAAAGATCATCAGCACATCTGTTGGGGGAGACCCCATAGCAGCCATACCCGGTGATATAGTTGCAGATGGCATCATGGTGGTCGGTGGCTCAGCAGGTCAGTCCGGTATAGGGTATGCGATGCATGCTGGTCAGATGTGTGGCGATGTTGCAGCTGATTCTCTGACAAAGGGTGATATTTCCAAAAACTCCTTATCTGAATACAGAAGGCTTTGGAATGAAGCTTATCGTACTGAGTATTATCTTGGCAGGTTTGCCCTGGAGACCCTCAGGAAGATGAGCGACAGTGAGATCAATGACCTGATGAAGGTGTTCGAAGGAGAGGATCTCAAAACCCTCGGTGGCTCCCCCTTTTCTCAGGCAATGCAGATATCCCGGATGATACTGAAGAACAACCCCTCGTCTTTGTTAAGCTTCCGTGCTATACTGCGCAATAAATAATGGTCGTGTCCATGGAAAAGAAATATTTCTTTTACAATAATCCTTTTTTCAAGGTGCATGCAAGTATTGTAAACAACAAGGTACGGATGGGTACATCAGGTTTGGTCTCGCCCATTGCCAAGGCGTTCGTATCTGATCTCATGGATATATTCGATGCTACCAAGCCCGCAAAGGTAGGGGATGAACAGCTCATCTATTCGACCTGGATGCCTCCTATACCCAGCAAGGCCTTTGACAGACTCGTATCAAGTCAGATGGGTGCTATGCGGGGTAAGTTCGTCCCGGAACAACTTACGATCTCGATCACTGAGGAGTGTCCAAACAGATGTTTGCATTGTGCTTTGCCGGATACCAGGAACAAGGCAAAACTATCGCCTGATATGGTGCGCTCTATTATCGACCAAGCGCAGGATATTGGCACCACTCTCATAATATTCGATGGGGGGGAACCTCTCGTCTACAATGGTCTCGAGGAGCTTATTAGCTATGTTGACCAATCGAAGGCTATCCCCGGTCTTTTTACATCAGGTGTTGGTCTTACAAAGGAACGTGCTTCAAGGCTGAAGGATGCGGGCCTTTATATGTTGAGTGTTAGTCTGGATAGTTCCACTGAGGCCGGACATGATCACATGAGGGGCCGCCCGGGTGTTTTCAAGGAAGCAATGGCTGCAATTGCTAACGGACTTGAGGTTGGTTTGCTTGTGAACATCTATGTGGTGCTCTCTCCGCGCAACATATCTGAGCTTGATGCTTTCTATGCCCTTGCCAAAGAGGTGGGTGCCCATGAACTATCCTTCTTTGAGATCGTGCCCACTGGCCGCTGGCTGGAGCGCAGGGACGAGGTACTTTCACAAGATGATCTGCTTGCCTTTGATGCTTTTGTAGCAAAGGTCGCGAACATGGAAGGTCCGCGCGTCTTCCCTATTCCGCACATGCTTAAGCGTTTTGGTTGCTTTGCCGGGAGAAAGTGGCTGCACATAACTCCGGAGGGTGATATCTTCCCATGTGCTTGTATGCCTCTTCCCTATGGTAATGTGCACAAGGAATCCCTGCGGTCCATATGGGAACGATTGTACAAGGACCCTGTTTTTGTTGCAGGCCCCTGTCTCATGCGGGATACGCGTTTCAGGCAGTCGAAGCTTGGCCTGGATAAATAAGGCCTGTAGCCCTTCTTTTTTTCTCACTACCGTGTTTTGCATCCCAAGTTTGACAGTACTTTCAGGCATCGACCAAAGTATCGCCTAATGGTATGTTTTGTGCATTTTGGACCAAGTGGCGGGAGATCATGCGCGCGCGATGCCTACCGCCTGGTGTGGCGATACTTTGACCCGGGACGGTGACAGAAAATGGAAAACGAGCATAAAGTAGCTATCAATAAAAGGATGCTGTTCTTTGAGATATGATGAGTAGAACTGTCAAACTCAGGATATAAAAGTAGAGGAGGGTGACATCGCCACCCTATTATTATGAAATGTGCTTATTTCAGAAGACCTGATCTCTGGAGTGCCATGAGGTTTTCGGTTGTAAGCTTACCACCGGATTTGAACTTGTCAAATATATCCTCGGCATCCTTGCGGGCATCTGCTCTTGCAGCTTCTTTCTTCACATCGACGTCGCCCTTCTTGATCTTACGGAACTCTTTATCAATGTCACGTATCTCTTTCTGGGCCGCAATGAATAGCTTGTGCTGTTCATCTGCACTTTCCTGGAACTTCACAAAGTCCTTATGTGCAGCATCAGATTCTGCTCTTACCCTGTCGGCTTCTTTGAAGGTGCTTATCATCTTGTCGTGATACTCCTGTGCCTTCTGGGCAAATTCAGAAAGTATCTTGTGCTGTTCGGAGGCCTGGTCCCTTATCTCCTGTGCTTCGGTGAGCAATTGTTTGAGCTCGTGGTTCCCTTCAAGCTGTCCCTTCTTTGCAGAATATTGCTTCTGAAGCTCTGTGATCTTGCTTACAAGCTCTCTTTCTTTGCTTGTCGTAAGCACTTCGGTCTGCTGGGCAAACTCAAGCCTGTCTATTTCCTTGCGTATGTCCTTGATGGACGGACCGCCGAGATTGTTCTCGTTGCGTATCTGGTCTATCTTTGAAAAGATATCATTTGCCTTTGCATTGACATCATCACGGATGACCTTATATTCTTTTACCTTCTCATTGTTCTCATCACGTAGCTTCTTATATTCCTGTGCTTCATTGATGAGGTCCTTGTTCTGCTTGTTCAGCTCATTGCGCTTTGCAGCCAATGCGCTTGCTTCGGTGTTGAGTTCGTTTCTCTTTGCCTTATATTCTTCTGACTGCTTTCTAAGTTCAGTCTTCTTATCGTTCATTTCTTTGAACATATCTTATTGTTCCTCCCTGTCCAGCAAAAAAGCTGGCATTTCATGCATTCCTTAATGCACGATTCTGGCTTTACACATCCAGTGCTTCGATCACTGGAATTACTGCCTCGAGGTCCTTCTTAGTGATAACAACATCTGCGTATTGGTATAGTATAGGCTTGGCATTGAATGCAATGGCGTATCTGGCCCTTTTGAATATACATATATCATTAGCGCCATCACCTATCACTATGCATTCTTCTGGTCTTATCCCATACCCACGTGCGATCTCTTCCATGACAAGTTCTTTGTTCCCATGTCCTGTAAGTGGTCCCGTGACCTCTCCTGTAAGATAGCCGTTGTCAATAGTAAGCTCGTTGGAGACCACATTGTCCATATCCAGAGCTTTACCTACCCTGTCGGTGGCAAGGGTAAATCCGCCGGATATCATTGCGATCTTGTAACCTCGGGATTTTAGGAATCGGATCAATTCGTGGGCGCCTGGCATGAAAGGCATTTTATCAAGAGCATCCTTTGCCTTTGCGACAGAAAGTCCCTTGAGTAACCTGACCCTTTCATTAAGTGCCTGTGAGTATTCCAGCTGACCATTCATAGCCATTTCAGTTATCGTGGCCACTTTATGTCCAACTCCGGCTGCCGCTGCTAGTTCATCAATGGTTTCCGCATCAATAAGGGTGCTGTCCATATCAAAAACAACTAACTTCGCCCTCTCCTGAGAATTGTTAGTATGACTCACATGATCAAACCTTAACTTTAAATCCCGTTGTGAAACAGTTTAATTTGCCGAGATTGACTTGAGATATGCAACATTACTTTTAAGGCTTTCGGACATTATCCCCTATTTTCAATGAGAACTCCTGTTCTATTACAAAAATGGCTCTTCCGTCCAGGCAGCACCTTTCCTTCAGTATGCATCATGTTATTCCACAATCGCAATGCGGGTACTGTTTCTCTTATGTACCATTGGTCTGTATCAGAGATGACAGAGGGTGTTCTGGTATGCTTGCTTGATCAGGGACCACCCTGGCAATGGAAGGGGCGGCAAGTGTGTGTAGAAGGTTTATCCTCCAAAAGTAATATATCCTACAGCGCATATTGCAATACGGTGATTTTTCATGGCAAAGATTGGATTCATTAAGCTAGGAAATCTTGGAATGAGCCAGGTCATTGATCTGGTACAGGATGAGATCGCAGCAAGAGAAGGCATCTCTGTGCGTGTTTTTGGAACAGGCCCCAAGATGGGCAAGGATGAGGCAGCTGCAACCGCAGAGCTGAAGAAATGGGGTGCAGACTTCTACATCATGATCAGCCCCAATGCAAGCGCACCAGGCCCAACAGCAGCCCGTGAATTATACAAGGACGTGCCTTGTATCGTCATTTCCGACGGACCAACCAAAAAGGAAGACCGCGAGGCACTTGCCGCAGCAGGCTTTGGTTATATCATAATGACCGTTGACCCGCTCATCGGTGCAAAGACCGAGTTCCTTGACCCCGTTGAGATGGCATCCTTCAACTCCGACGCAATGAAGGTACTTTCTACCTGCGGTGTTGTCAGGCTCATCCAGGAAGAACTGGACAAGGTTGCTGCACAGGTTGACGCAGGAGAGGCTATCCAGCTTCCACACATCGTTGCAAAGCCTGAAGTATGCATCGAGAGGGCAGGTTTCAACAACCCCTATGCAAAGGCAAAAGGTCTTGCAGCACTCCACATGGCCGACATGGTCGCAAAGATCAACTTCCCTGCATGCTTCGTGCACAAGGAGATCGAACAGGTGACACTTACTGCAGCAGCAGGTCATGAGATGATGCGCTCAGCAGCACAGCTTGCCATTGAAGCAAGGGAGATCGAGAAGGCAAACGACAGCGTCTTCAGACAGCCCCACTCAAAGAAGGGTGGCAGGCTTATGACTAAGACCAAGCTCTACGAGAAGCCACAGTAAAGTACCTTCAATGGTACTTTTATTTCTTTTTTCACTATCATGAAACTACTTATCGCCTTTGGCATTGGCCTGTGTGCTTTTATCATTATGCTGGTCTTAACAGCGCTCATGCTAAAAACAGCAATGCAGTTCAAGTCTGAACAAGATAAGTAGCTAGCCTTGCATCCAGTGATGGGCACGATGCATGGTACGTTGCAGATATTCAGTGCTACTAAGGGATGTATATGGAAAACAAAGCGGGGAAAGAACTCTACTCTTTAAGGGAGTCATACGGTATCTTATTCGATGCATTGCGCATGTTGCCTACTTTAAAACAGAATGAGAAGGATAAGGTCATATCAAAGGAGTTCCAGGAGCGCCTTATGCTTGCTGTCACTGAGGTCAATGGGTGTGCAATGTGTTCCTATGCACATACAAAGATGGCACTGGAGTCTGGGATGAGTGCTGATGAGATAGGTTCTATCCTGTCCGGGGAACTTGGGAATGTCCCGTCGGATGAGTTATCAGCTGTGTTTTTTGCCCAACATTATGCGGATAGCCGAGGAAAGCCATCAAAGAAGGCATGGGACCAGCTTGTGCATGTATATGGGAAGCAGAGGAGTAAAGCTATCCTAGGCTCTGTGCGTATGATCATGCTTGGTAATGCCTATGGTATCCCTATTGGCTCTCTCAGGGGTCGTCTGAATGAAAAGAAAAAGAAGTATACCGATGCAAGAAGTGGGATAGTCTATGAAATATCCATGTTGGTGTCTTTCCCTTTTTTCTTGCTTCTTGCCCTTGTCCACGCAATAATATTCTCTCTGCTACACGGAGATGCTGATCCACTTTAGAGCATGGTAGCCGCAAATTGCTGTTACATGCTCGTAATTGGAATGGACCTTGGTTTTTTTGCTTATTCTTCCTTTGCCCTTGGCATAGCTATGATCTCTCTTACCTGCAGGCTGAAGAAATCCTGAGAATGCGCCGGCCTTATCACCAGTGCTACATCGGCTCCCTGGCGTGTACCTCCAATAGCTATGATCTCCGTGTCCTTTGTAACAGGTATGTGTCCGGAGTCCGCTGCCATCATTGCACATTCTATTGCTACCTTGAAGCCTTTGCCAAATAGGGTACGAAGTGCATCTGATACCGCATCTGTGCGGCTGGCTCCTCCCATCCTTTTAGATATGGCACGCTCCACACCTGAGAATGCGTGGGACTGGGTGGTCATGAGCACTCCCATCTCATTTAGCTTCTTCAGTTTTTCTTCATCCACTTCCCATTCACCCTTTTCTTTTAGGCCATATTGATGGGTTATGGCGATCATCTTTACATCTTGTCCTGCAAAGGCCTCTGCTGCCATAATGGCTGTTTCACCGCTGGTGCTGGCAATGACTATGTACTTTGTACTCAGTTCTTTTGCCCTCAGGGCTGCAATTTTGAGCAGTTCGCTTGTGTTCTGTGGACCAGGCTCATCAAAATATGTTATCTTTCTTTCCATATGCTCACCACATTGGATATGACATTCCCTCATTTATCTTTATTTATGGTTCACAACTCGGTGTTGGTTTGTTATACGCTAATGATAGGGCCCTGCTACATGTAGCTGAGCTTGTCTGATCAGGATTTCGCTTTATATTCCTATCGCTTTTTTTAAGCATGCTCAACTTTTCACGTTAATTCCTATATATTGTCCGCCCCTCAGGAAAAACGCGCGCGATTGGCGGCGAGCCGGGGCTTGGACTGTAAAAAGGTGCTGCGTCTTTCGTTATAGATGTAGCACGCGTTTATTG
>CAZBJM010000061.1:0-11602 GCA_964492225.1 uncultured Methanosarcinales archaeon | reverse complement strand
GGCACGCTGGTCTAATAGATAACTACATGTCGCTCGATGAGACAGAAAATAGTAGTGGCGTCCCCTAAATAGCATCAGATGGACAAGAAATGCCTAATCTTTGTGAAGATTATGATATAACCTAAAATAAGCACAAATAAAGATAGGAACCAGACCCACCTGAGTAACCTGGATAGGTTCTCAGGACGGGACAGTATCGAAAAAAAACGTTGGACCACATTCATGCGGTCTTCGGGCACATCCATGGCAGGATCAGCCCTTTATCCTCTTCAGCCTGAAAGTATTTTCCCTTTCCATCTCCTCAAGACGAAGCCTGATAAAGTGCATTGCTTCCTCCATCTCGGGGATCACCTTGAACTCCAGAGCATTGACACGCCTCTTGGTCTTCTCGATATCATCAAGAAGTTTCTTCATGGTGGTCTCTATCTCTGCGGCAAGGATGATCTTCTCCACAAGGACCTCATAGGCGTCTGCGGCCTCGTCGATATATGAACTCGTACCAACGATACCATAGCCACGTTCACTGATGTTCTTGTGTACACTGGATGACTCTATCTTTGGGACCACAACACCCATGATGTTGCGGCTCTCAAGAGTTATCTCAGGTTTACCCTGTAGAGCGAATGAGGTGGACTTGACGGTGATGACACCGTCAACAGCCTCTGCAATAGCAATGGTCCGGGAAGCTGCTTCATAGGCGGCATCCAGCTCGGTCCTTACATCCTTGGCCTTGCCCAGGATCTCAAAGAACTCAAGGATAAGTCCATCCCTCTTCATCTTAAGTAGCTTGTGACCACTCTGAGAGAGCTTGATCTTCTTTTTAAGTTCAATGAGTTCAGACCGGGTTGGTTTAACATCTTTTACGCCCATGCAGACACCTCTTTACTTGCTCTTATGAGTTGGGTGGTACTTCTGGATATACTTGTTATCCATCCTTGTGAGCAAGGACACCGGTAGCGATGAGAGGATCTCCCAGGAAACGTTCAAGGTATCCTCGATGGTCCTATCCTCATTCCTGCCCTGGCGGACGAACCTGTCCTCAAAGAGGTCAGCGAACTCCAGGATCTTCTGGTCCCTGTCGGAAAGTGCTTCCTTACCTACAATGGCAACCAATCCCCTCAGGTCACGACCCTCGGCATATGCCGCATACATCTGGTCAGACACTGCCTTGTGGTCATCTCTGGTCTTACCTGCACCGATACCTGAGTTCATCAGACGGGACAGGGAAGGCAACACGTTGATAGGAGGATAGATACCCTTCCTGTGCAACTCCCTTGAGACCACGATCTGTCCTTCAGTGATATAGCCTGAAAGGTCAGGAATGGGGTGGGTGATATCGTCACCGGGCATGGTAAGGATAGAGAACTGTGTCACTGAACCCTTGATACCCTTGATGACACCTGCACGTTCATAGAGCGATGCAAGGTCGGTGTACATGTAACCGGGATAACCACGTCTTCCTGGAACCTCTTCACGGGCAGCACCCATTTGACGTAGTGCCTCACAATAGTTAGTGATATCCGTAAGGATGACCAGTACGTGCATATCATGCTTGTAAGCAAGGTATTCAGCGGCGGTCAATGCCATCCTTGGGGTGATAAGACGCTCCACAGCAGGGTCATCTGCAAGGTTTAGGAACACCACTGCCCTCTCAAGAGCACCGGTCTTCTCGAAGTCCTCCATGAAGTACTGGGACTCCTCACTGGTGATACCCATTGCAGCGAACACTACTGCGAAGTCCTCGGTGGAACCGGGAACCTTTGCCTGACGTGCTATCTGCAGAGCTATCTCGTTGTGGGGGAGACCTGAACCGGAGAAGATAGGCAGTTTCTGTCCACGCACAAGGGTATTGGTACCATCGATGGTGGATATACCTGTCTGGATGAACTCCTCTGGTGGCATCCTGGAATAGGGGTTCATTGAAGCACCGTTGACATCTACCCTGTCCTCGGGGATGATACGTGGACCGCCGTCCAGTGGCTCACCTGAACCGGAGAGGATACGACCAAGCATATCCTTGGACACCGGGAGCTTGATGGTCTCCCCTGTGAAGACCACACCGGACTCTTCGTTAAGTCCACCGGTACCCTCGAAGACCTGGACAGCTACCAGGTCAGCGGATGTATCAAGGACCTGTCCTCTTTTTGTGGTCCCGTCCGGGAGGTTTATATTAACCAGCTCACCGTAACCTACAGGCTCGGTCTTCTCAAGGAACACCAGCGGTCCTGAGATCTCTACGATTGTCTTATATTCCTTGGTCATTTTTACTTACCTCCAAGCTGTGCGAACTCTTTATCCATCTTGGCCAGGACCGCATCCAATGCACCCTGGAAGTTCTCCTCGAACTTGACCTTTGCAAGCTCATCCTTGGACTCCAGTGCCAGAATATCCTTCATGGGTATGCCCGCCTCAAGTGCTGCCTGCGCCATGTCACTGTATTTGGAAATGGCCTTGAGCAACTTGTACTGCTTATCGAATGGACAGTAAGTGTCCACTGGATGGAAGGCGTTCTGCTGCAGGAAATATTCCCTGAGCATACGGCAGATCTCAAGCACCAACTGCTGGTTCTCAGGCAGTGCGTCAGAACCTACCAACTGCACGATCTCCTGAAGCTCGGATTCCTGCTGGAGGAGGTCCATTGCATTGTCCCTCAATGCAACCCAGTCGGGTGCCACGTTCTCTGCGAACCAACCGGAAAGGCCCTGGGTATAAAGACTGTAACTTGTCAGCCAGTTTATAGATGGGAAGTGCCGCCTCTGTGCAAGCTTTGCGTCCAGTGCCCAGAACACCTTCACGATACGCAGTGTGTTCTGCGTGACAGGCTCTGAGAAGTCACCACCAGGTGGAGACACTGCACCAATGACAGTGATGGAACCTTCGCTACCTTCAAGGGTGCGCACATATCCTGCCCTTTCATAGAACTCGGAAAGCCTTGCAGAAAGATATGCAGGGTAACCTTCCTCACCAGGCATCTCTTCAAGCCTTGATGAGATCTCCCTCATGGCCTCTGCCCATCTGGAAGTGGAGTCTGCCATGAGCGATACATCGAAGCCCATATCACGATAGTATTCAGCGATAGTGATACCTGTATAGACAGATGCCTCACGGGCTGCCACAGGCATGTTGGAGGTGTTAGCTATGAGCACTGTACGCTCCATGAGCGGACGACCGGTCTTTGGGTCCTGGAGCTCAGGGAACTCATTGAGCACATCGGCCATCTCATTGCCACGCTCACCGCAACCAATGTAGACCACAATGTCAGTGTCACTCCATTTTGCAAGCTGCTGCTGGGTAACCGTCTTACCGGAACCAAAGGGTCCTGGAATTGCAGCTGTACCACCCTTTGCAACAGGGAACAGACCATCAAGCACCCTCTGACCAGTGATAAGAGGTCTGCTTGGCATGAGCTTTTTGCTTACTGGACGTGGTCTTCTTACAGGCCACCTCTGCATCATGGAGAGTTCATTGCCACTGGAAAGCTTACATACTATCTCATCGACCTTGAACTTACCGGACTTGATATCAGTAATTGTACCAGTGATACCTGGTGGCACCATTATCTTGTGCTCGATGTTCTCGGTCTCTTGTACCAGACCAAAGACGTCTCCGCCCTTTACAGAGTCGCCTTTCTTGAGGGTAGGCCTGAACTCCCATAGCCTCTCGCGGTCAAGTCCATTTGCAGTAACTCCTCGCTGGATGAAATCACCCATTTGAGCCTGCAACACCTTAAGAGGCCTCTGGATACCATCATAGATACTCTCCAGAAGTCCTGGACCAAGCTCCACGGACAGGGACATACCAGTGTTTACCACAGGCTCCCCTGGTTTGATACCGTCAGTGTTCTCATAAACCTGAACAGTGGCCTTGTCACCCTCTATCCTGATAACTTCACCCATTAATCCTTCGTGGCCTACATGGACCACGTCGTACATCTTGGGCTTGATGCCCCTGATAGTGACGACAGGACCTGCCACACGATAAATTTCACCTTTCATTTCCACAGATCAACACCTACAGATTGTTTAATTTTGTCCCTCAGGTTCGAACCCTGACCACTACCACCAAGAGTCACAACAGTTGGCTCGACCGATTTATTGATCGTGTTCCTAAGCATCTCTGGTAGTTTACTGAGATCATCATTGTGCATAATGAGGATACCGACCTCCCGGTCATCAAGCGCCTTATGCACCGCGTGTTCAAGTTCGCCATTATTGACTTCAAAGATCTTTCTGATACCTGCGAGCCTGAACCCCGTCACGAACTCGCTCCGTCCAACAACTGCCAATTCCATCAGATCACCAACTGTTCCCTGATAACCTCATCACTGAGCTTGGCATTCTTACCCCGCACTATGATCCGCAGGTTGTTCACCTCATTCTGCTTTGTCAGCATATAGTCCATGATCGGCACTATTGAAAGAGGATAAACATGTGAGAAACTTGATGCTGATCTGAGCCTGTACCTTTTAAGCCTGGTCTCAACATCCATCAGTGATGTCATATCCGGATTTACGATATCGGATATCTCCTTCCAGAAAGAATAACGGTCGATCTCCCGGATGAACTCACCCAGAGATAGTGGCATCAGCTTCTCTATATCCTTGATCTCAAGCTCAAAGCCACCTTCGATCATAAGCTCCATCATCTTCGGGTCTTTGATACCTGCCTGTTTGAGGCGGAAAAGTATCATAAGGTTCTTGACATCTATACCCAGACGAATGAACTTACCAAACAGCTTGCGGTCCTTTGACCTTGAGCCGCCGGCAATTGCAAACATATGTGAGTAATATAACTTGTCAAGCTGATTCTCGATGACCGCCAGATTAGTGCCATCAAAGCCCTTCAATATCGAATGATATTCAGTTTCCTCGAATGCAGATATCACGCCTTCAGTGTCCTTTGCAGCCAGACCGGACAGGAAGGTGTAGGTAAAAGTACCTCCTGCTACCAAAGACTCCATGATCTCCTCTGCTGAAGCCTGACAATACTTGCCCCTGAGAATGGTCTTGATATTCCATATATCATACTCCCTAAGGTACTCCGATATTAGGAAATTCACCTCACCTTCTGATATGTTAAGGAGCTTTCTGAAGGTAACAGACAGATTCCGATTCAAGGAATGCTCCAAGAGGTCCACACCTTCATAAGACATTGCCAGCTCATCGACATCCTCCCTATACCCGGATTCACCGATGAACCTGGTTATTTCATCGATGCTCATGTTCATGAGCCGCGGGTAGGTCTCCTTTGGCAGAAGTCTGCTTTTCATCGCACGAACACGTGGTATCGTGTATGCGTAGTTGGTATGACCTTTTGAGTCTGAACTGGAACCACGCCTGAATTTCTGCAACAGCTTCAACCGGATCACCCAAACAGGATATCAGATGTCTGCTTCAGCAATTGCTCATTAACACTCTTAAGGATGACATCATAAGTATAGTCAAGCCTGACGGTCCTGTCCTCATTCTCAATGATAACGCCACCAAGACAATCGATATTGCCGGCATATTCAAGAGAGCTCAGTTCTCTGACAAGTTTCTCCGATGCAGCATTGGAATATATCCTCTTTCCATAGGATTCATTCTTCCTAATGATAGCACCAAGAAGCTCCTTGTTCTTCTCAGGAGAGAATGTCGCAATGGACATTTCAGCCTTTTCATAGACCTCGTCAAGCAATCCTTTACGTGTGTTGAGCAATGTGCGCTTGACTTCAAGATTCGCACTGGATATCTCTTGCTGTCTGGTCTTACGGACATCATCCTCTGCCTGAGCAAGACGTTCGCCTATGATCTTCTTTGCAGTCTGCCTGGCATCCTCGAGAATTACGGATGCCTCTGCCTCTGCTTCGCGGTCCAGACGACTGGCCTCAGCTTCTGCAGCATCTCTGATATCCTTAACAACAATTTCTAGTCCCATGCTCGTTCACCTTTAAAATAGATCTAAGAGCATAAATGCTCTTAAATCAAACTTAGTTCAGCATCAATACTGATACGATCAGACCGAAGATAACGATAGTCTCAGGGAGAGCAGTCAGAATAAGTCCCTTACCAAAGAGATTTTCATTCTCTGCCATTGCACCGATAGCTGCAGTTGCAATGTCCTTCTGCGCATATGCAGTTGCAAGACCTGTGATAGCTACAGCAAGGGCTGCTCCGATCGCCTTCATTCCTTCAGGGTTTGATGTCAATGTCTCTGTTACCATTTTACTTTTCCTCCGTGTATTTTCTTATGTATCCAAATGGATCGTACTTGCGCCCCCCACCTTCGTAGAATTTACCGAAAAACTCTACGTACTGTAACCTGAGTGCGTGCATACCGGGGGCGATGATACTCAGGACAGTATTTAAAGCGTGTCCACAAATGAACACGACAATCGCAAAGATGGTCATCACTCCAATTGGGCTTCCTGGCTTCCAGGCCATGTCGAAAGCTATCAGATTCACCGTAGATGCAATTGAAATGGATGACAAGCCTACAGCTATGATACGAGAGTACGAGAGTGTATTGCTCAGCAGACCGGGCAATTCCACCACTCCCTTCACTCCTTCGCCTTTAAGGATCATGACCAATCCCACTATAAGTATCAATGCTCCCGGGATAACGGAGGTCATGCCCACAGCACCAAGTGCTAGAAGAAGGACGCCAAGCTGTAGAACGAACCAGCTTCCCTTTTCGAAGATCGCTGCATGGAGACCATGCTTTCTCTTCTCGTTGATGAAACCAATGAGGAAGCCAAGATTGACATGGATGACACCTACCAATATAGAGGTTATGATGAATGTCAATATCAGGTGACTTCTGTGTAATGGGAACCCGATCACTTCACCCTTGAACGGGGTCGCAAAAAGCTCAATGGTCTCAAATCCTGGAATAAGTCCTGGTGTCCCATGGTAGCTGGCAAGTGGGAAACCTAAGAACTCACCGTATAATATACCAAACAAGAATGCCGATATCTGACCATACAGGAGTATGTTCATAAGGGAGTTTATACCCTCGGACGGCATAAATTTCTTGATAGCCAAAGCAAGAGATGCAAGAATAATGGCGTAACCAATGTCACCAAGTATCATCCCATAAAGTAATGGAAATGTGATGAAGATCAAAGCCGATGGATCGATCTCCTTATAGGATGGACGCCCATAAAGGTCGATAATAAACTGCATAGGTGCAACCGGTTTAGGATTATCGTACTCGACCGGTACGCTCTTGTGGTCGTCATGAGTTATCTCGATCTCTGAAACGAATGCCCGTCCATTTGTGGCAGCACTTACCATCCGCTCCAATTCGGAGTATTTATCGGAAGGCAACCAACCGTCGATAATGAACGAACTGTCGGTCGTGGCCACCTTGAGGGGGGTCTCAGACTTCTGAACAGCAATAGATAGCAATTCGTTGCTTGCAAGTATGAAATCAGCATACTTAAGTTTCATAGCCGCAACTTCACCATCGATATCTGCTATCTTACGAGCAGTATCCGCCTCCTTGCGCTCGATGCTAGCCAAGATAGTAGCAGGCACACCGCTAAGTGATGGTACCTTCAACTCCTTGTATGAGGCATCCGATAGCACAACAGATGCCGCTGCAGCCTTGTCCGCAACAACGAAGAGCACCATGGCACCTGATGTCTGGTCATAGTACAGCTCAAAGGAAGTCGTGACCTTAGACAAAGCAGGTCCGATATCTTCCTTGACCTTACCGGCAAATACCGTGATACGTTCATAGCCACGATAGAGATCAAAATCAAGATCGATATTGATAAACGGCAGAATATCCCTTTTGGAAGAGGCCGCTTCCTTAAGTTCAGCCTCTAACGCACTCCTTTTCTCTGAAAGCCTGTCCAGTTCACGGTCCAATGAATCAAGGGAACTGTCCAGCTGTGAGAGCACTGTAGCAGGAGCCTGCTTTGCAGATGTACCGTCCTTCACTCCAAGGAAATTAGCGATAGAACGTATCTTGACGAGCTTCTTTGAGACCTCACTGCCGCCCTCGAAGGGCCTACCTATCTTAAAATCCCCATCATCCTCGTTGAATTCCTCTATATGGAACAGATTAGCTTTGTGCAGAGCATCGACCGTTTTTTCAAGGATGTTCTTGTGGCCAACTATAACGGCTCGACTCATCTGTTTTGGCTTAAGCATGAACTGCCCTCTCAAACTCACTCAGTAACACACTGACAGCTTTATCCATATTTGAGGATGCTTTCTTTTTGATAGCATCAGCTTCGGTTTGACCCGCGTTGATGAGAAGCTTCTTCTCTGATGAGATGGCATCTTCTGCTGATCTCATCGCATTCTGTGCCGATTTTTGAGCATCGGCTTCAGCCTGCTTCACGTACTCCCTCGCTTCAGCGCGTGCACTGATGATGCGGCCCTGTTTCCTCTTAATGCCGTCATCAACCGTTTTACGTGCATTGGCTTCTGCATTTTTAATTTCAGACAAGATTTTATCTTTGGCCATGCTAATCCTCGTAATGATCGATTAATGAATGTCTCTTAACTCATTTCCACTAGCATTAAATCAATATAAAGGTTTCGTAAACTGAATACCTAAAACAATGATAATTTCAGCATGTGACGAGGTTAAATATATTATAATATTTATACAAAATGGAGTCAAACCAAGTAAAATAACGAGTATCAATCGTGATATGATTCAAATATATCCAGCATATAATATGGACATAAATATAGTCATATAATATATTTTAATAGATGGAGTGGTGGGCCAATCCTCACCATATCGAGAAAAAGAAAAGATACAATGGCCCTTTCCGCAACATCACTCATCGCAAAGGTCCATACGCAATGGTAATCTTTCACCCTCGGGTATCGTATGGATGTACCTCTTCCTGAAATCCGGATCACGCATCAGGCAATAATCGGCCTGGGACCTACAAGAAGCATGTTTGCCCATACGCTCCCATATTATACCAAGATCCTCCTCCCGGACATTGCCAAAGGAAAGGGGCATATACGCACAGGGAAGCACATCCCCTCCTGCTGTGGCATGCATCCACCTCCTACCTGCAAAACATCCGAACATGTCAGGACCCAGGAAATAGGGAAAAGCAGTGACCCTTGGCCCCTCATCCCTGGCGTTCATCCTCTTCTGGAATTCAGATAGGTGCTTTACATCCTTCTCACTGATGACCTCATCCTCATGCTCCATCCAGCGACCCACAGCTATTATCTCATAAATGGACATCTCATGCACACCAAGGTCCGCAGCAAGCTCATAAAAGCTTCCCAGGTCATCGATATTATGAGGGGAGACCACCACGAAGAGGTCCGCAAGGATATCTGCCGCAAGTACATTGCGGATACCGTTGATAGTGTCCATATATGCACCCACACGGCCCCGCACCCGATCATGTTCCTTTTCATCGGGGCTATCAATGCTCATGTGCGCAGCATAAAGGCCAGCCTTCTTCAATTCCATGGCCTTTTGTTCGTTCATGGCAAAACCCGATGTAAAACACGTAGCCACCGCCCGACTCTTATCCACAGCAGCGATCATCTGTGCAATATCCTTGCGAAGCATTGTCTCACCACCATCGAAAGAGATGTAATATGCCCCAAGGTCAAGTGCCCTGCTTATCGTGTGATTTACCTCATCCAGGGTCAGCTCCGGTGTGGAGACAAGACCCGCAGCACCACAATGGATACAATTGTTCGGGCACCTTCCAGTTATCCCTATGGACAACTGATCAGGCACCCTCTTGCGAAGCACTGAAGCCATTTGTGCATTTATCAGCCTGTTGAAGACCTCTCCAGGTATAGGAGGGGCCCATGTGGAAAAGATAATCTCCTCCTCATTGGAACTGATAGGTTTCTCTTCCTGAAAGATGCTGTTTATGCGCCTGATAACAGGTTTTGCAACAGCTGACAGCGGTCCACCTGCATCGAGCACAAGCTTCCCATCCACAGTATTTGCGTTGATCTTGATCAAAGACTTATCGTAGATTTTCATTATCCACCTGAAAATTATGAATGAAAAGGATCAAAGGACGTACATCAGCCTACCTCAAAGACCTCGGACGGCAACATGTCTATCGTGATCATGTTCGTGACCATAAGGAGCTTCTCCTTTGCAACAGAATCTGAAAAGTACTCAAGCGCCTCCTTTGCTTTGCTCACGTGTACAAGCACGTCCCGCACCGTGAGCCGCACTGCCTCCTCATGACCAACATACCTGCTGTAGATATTCGGCAGTATGACGGACTCGTAAACTGAACGCTTGTCCTTGAGCATATTGAGATACTCAAGGAGGTCATCGACTATCTGATACGCATTACCTACGCACTCCCCAAAGGTCATGAGCCTGAGTGCCGTCTCACGCTCAGCACCTGCAACAAAGGCCCCAATAGCTGCACTTGCCCCAAAAAGGGATGCCGTCTTCTTACTGATACAATTGAAATAATCCTGTTTTTCAAAATCCATACCAAAACTGGAAATATCAATGGTCTCACCTTCCGCCATATGCATCCCAGCCTTTCCGAACTCGTAGACCGCATCGGCGCCGTATGAGGAGATCAGTGTGATGGCCTTGGATATCAGGTAATCCCCGCACAGGATAGCTGCAGCGATACCAAACTTCTTATGGGCGGGCTCAACCCCCCGGCGCAGGGTACCATCGTCAAGTACATCATCGTGTACCAAGGAAGCTGAATGGATGAGCTCTATGGCCAGGGCTGCATTCACACTTTTGATACTATCCCCGCCACATATCCCGGTGCACAACATAAGAATGACCGGACGTATGCTCTTTCCACCGGAAATACAAATATGCTGCACCATTTGCTTCATCATTGAAGCATCATCTATCGAGGCAACCAGCCCTTCAAGGGAGGATTTGACAAGCTGATACTCTTCAAGGTTCTCTATTTCTGCCATATCGCCTCTGTCATTCACTATATTTTGATGGGCAACCCATCACTATCCTGTCTGCCTCTATCCTGTCAGTTAACATCTTACCTGTGAGACTTATCTGTGCACCATCTGCAAGATTGGCAGGCAGGTCACCAACATATACCACCTTGATCCCATATGCAGTATCCTCCGGGTCCTCAAGAATGAAAGATATACCAGACGTGGACATATTGAGGGTACCGTCCTTCACAGTACCCATAGTGTTGACATTCTTCCCATCATACTTATCCTGATGCTCGACCAGTTCGGAGACCAGCAGGTAACCCTGTGCAAGGTCCACATTCCACAGACCGGCAATTCCAATAAGAGCAATTAGAACGATCGCAAGAACACCCTTGTGTTTCTTATTCATTTGAACACCTGTGCAAATCAAATTACCTGTTGTGCCTGCGTCCTTTGTTCAGGGCAGCCCGTGTGCGTATGAGATGCAGGACGTATACCGCCAGAACAAGCCAGGCACATGTGAACGCGAAGTTTAAGGCGTTAATAATAATCCACCCCTATAATTTACTTTTGATACATGAACAACATGTCCCATAAATAACCAGCAGGAATAAACGACCATCATCGACCCAATTCTATCTATCGACACCTGCCAATGACTAATTATTAATATGGGCTGTGACTAGTATAGCCCCATCCTATATAAGTAAAGTGGAACTCTTATACGACCTG
>CAZBJM010000060.1:8792-11826 GCA_964492225.1 uncultured Methanosarcinales archaeon | reverse complement strand
CAAAAGCCGCAAATATGCATAACACCGATTCCCGTATCCTTGTAAAGCGTTCCACCGAGCTACACAGGGTTTGCAGGGGTATCAAGCTGTCCTCAAAGAAGGATATGATAGGATGGATGGGTGATGTATTCTTATCCCGGGAGGCAAAGGTCCAGGGTATGATGGCGCGCACCAGCTCATACCGGCCTGTTGTTATACCAGACTGCCCTTTCAGTCCAGGTCAGAGTTGCAGGGTATATATATACGATGCTACCCCAGGATACTTCCTCGCCAAGGTCCTTGATGATGAACCACAAGAGGACGTGCTTGACCTTGATATTTGCTAATAAATAGGACCATATTAATTAAAATTCATTTATATATACTTGTATATTGAATAATTATATAAAATAGAACGCTATATTGATAGCTAGTGGAGAATTAGGGTGTCATGGTGAGCACACTATGACATTACAAAAAATATATCTATAAAGGTGGAGTTTATTTCAGCCAGATCTGTCTGAAATATATGTAATAATAGTAAAGGGTGGTTATAATGTATCCCCTAATGAAAAACGTAAAATATGGCAGTATTCAGAGTGTTATCAGATTCAGCTTGTGTATTGTTGCAATGATGTCCATAGTTTCTCTTGCTTGCGCAGATGAGAACTTTAAAGTGACAATAAACGTAGTGGGCGGTGATGCAACTGTGACAGTCGATGGTACACCTGTTGCATCTGGAGAATACAAAACAGTCACAGCGGGTAATGACGTAAAGGTCACCATCACTAATATCCAGGAAGGTAAGCAGCTTTTATCTTGCAGTGTAGTGGATGATGAAGGAGATACTGTTCAAACAACAGTAGATGGATCTTCGTATACATTCACAATGCCTGAGAATGATGTAACTGTCACTGTGACATTGGAGGATATAAAGGTCGAAGGTATATCTATCCAGACAGCGCCTGACAAGGTGGACTATACAGAAGGAGATGCACTGGACCTTACAGGTCTTAAGGTCACGCTCGCAATGTCAGACACAACTACACAGGATGTTACAGTTGAGAACTTCACAAGCATGGGAATTAATGCATCTCCTGATAATGGTACTCTACTTTCGACCAGTGATACCACTGTGACCATTACCCATGAGACAACAGGTAACAATGCAACTCAGGCAATTGTAGTGGTAGCAAAGCCAGTAATATCAGTTACCGGTATCTCTATCAAGACAGCACCTGACAAGGTGGACTATTATGATGGAGATGCACTGGACCTTACAGGTCTTAAGGTCATGCTCACCATGTCAGACACGACCACACAGGATATTGCATTTGTGGACTTCGCTTCCAATGGGCTTGCTGTATCTCCTGCTAATGGCACTATCCTTTCAACAAGTGACAACATTGTGACCATTACCCACACAACAACAGGTCAAAGTGTTGTCCAGACAATTACAGTGGTAGAAAAACCAATGATCTCAGTGACCGGTATATCCATCAAGACAGCACCTGACAAGGTGGACTATTATGATGGAGATGCACTGGACCTTACAGGTCTTAAGGTCATGCTCACCATGTCAGACACGACCACACAGGATATTGCATTTGTGGACTTCGCTTCCAATGGGCTTGCTGTATCTCCTGCTAATGGCACTATCCTTTCAACAAGTGACAACATTGTGACCATTACCCACACAACAACAGGTCAAAGTGTTGTCCAGACAATTACAGTGGTAGAAAAACCAGTGGTCTCAGTGACCGGTATATCTATCCAGAAAGCACCTGACAGGGTGAACTATTATGATGGAGATGCACTGGACCTTACAGGTCTTAAGGTCATGCTCACCATGTCAGACACGACCACACAGGATATTGCATTTGTGGACTTCGCTTCCAATGGGCTTGCTGTATCTCCTGCTAATGGCACTATCCTTTCAACAAGTGACAACATTGTGACCATTACCCACACAACAACAGGTCAAAGTGTTGTCCAGACAATTACAGTGGTAGAAAAACCAGTTATATCAGTGACCAGTATATCTATCAAGACCGCACCTTCCAAAGTGAACTACACTGAAGGAGATGCACTTGACCTTAGGGGCCTTATTGTCAATTTGATCCAATCGAACTCAAGCCAAATAGACGTCCCATATGCAAGTTTTGCTACGTGGGGTATCAATGCAAGTCCTGGAAATGCTACATCCCTCTCGACTGGCAATAACATGGTGACCATCACCCACACAAATAGTGGCAAGAAAGTGAACCAGACTATTGAAGTTAAAGCAAAACCAGCAACACCAAGCACAGGCGGTGGAGGAGGAGGCGGTGGGGGTGGCTCCCAGACATCAGGTGAGAAGAATGAGAACGTGATCCTTAGAGATTATACCCTCAAGACCATCGTACGCGATACTGAAACATTGTTCGAGTTCCCAAAAGAGGGTAACAGTGTGATCTCTGTCAGTCTGACAGCCCGTATGAACGGAGGTCAGTCCAAAGCTATCATAGAATATCTCAAAGGCACATCCACTCAAGTCAAGACAGCCGCACCTGGTGAAGTTTACAAGAACATGAACATTGGTGTTGGAGACGGGAGGTTGCCTGAATTATCGGATGCACGGATATCCTTCAGGGTTGAGAAGAGCTGGCTTACAGGTAAGAGAATAGACGCTGAAGACATCAGAATGTATAGGTACAACAGTGGCTCATGGGCAGAATTGCCAACCACTAAGATAAATGAGGATGAGACCTATGTATACTACAATGCAAAGACACCAGGATTCTCATCGTTCGCGATATCCACATTCGTTGAGCAACAGGTTAAACCCGGAAGCCAGGATGTTACCCAGGGGAAAACACAAATGTCGACCGGTGACAAAACAACTCCTGGGACCACAACTCCAGTGACCCAGGAACCAAAGTCCTCCGGTTCATCCATAGCCTTAGTGCTCCTCGTAAGTGTATCTGTGCTTGGCGTGCTGGGTTACAGATATAAGGACCAGTTGTCACAGGTGCGCGTCCAGTTGGGCAACCCTGATGGGAAGCGCTACAGGCGC
>CAZBJM010000060.1:0-8692 GCA_964492225.1 uncultured Methanosarcinales archaeon | reverse complement strand
CAGGTGAACAGGATCCCCCGCTCATCCATCCTACTGGACCCCATGGCAGAGAAGGCCCTATCCCCCTTGGACAGTGCGAGGAACGGTATAACCGTCCTGGATTGCTCATGGGAACATGTGGAGGAAGTTTTTCCGCAACTGGTAAAGCTGAACTTGCAACACCGTGCACTCCCATACCTGGTAGCAGGCAATCCGGTAAACTTCGGAAGACCATTCAAACTCACATCTGCAGAAGCTTTTGCAGCTGCACTGTACATTATAGGTCATAAGGAACAAGCGCATTCGATTATGAGCAAGTTCAACTGGGGGCACACCTTCCTTGAACTTAATCGTGAACCTCTTGAGGAATATTCTAAGGCGAAGGATAGTACAGAGGTCCTGAAGATACAGAGCGAGTACATGTGATAAGGTCTCTCGGTCCTAAAGAGTGCAGGACTTCTATCTGAACTCCATGACAAGACCAAGGGGACAGTGGTCAGACCCCTGCACATCAGGCATGATGAAGGCATCTGTGATGTGCTCCATTGCATTCTCACTTGCGTAGAAATAATCAATTCTCCAGCCCACGTTACGTGCCCTTGCCCCTGAACGTAGGCTCCACCAGGTGTAATGACCTGGACCTTTATGGAAATGTCTGAAGGTATCTACATAACCAAGTGATAGGAAGCTATCTATCCAAGCCCTCTCCTCTGGAAGGAAACCTGAGGTCCCTTCATTCTCTTTTGGTCTTGCAAGGTCTATTTCCCGATGCGCTGTGTTCACGTCTCCACAGATTATGAGCTTACGCCCCTGTTCTTTTAGTATCCCCACGTGGTCTGTGAAAGCAGCGTAGAAATCCATTTTGTAGTCCAGCCTTTCCTGGGATGACTGACCATTTGGAAAATAAATGTTAAATAGCACGAAACTTCCATAGTCCGCTATCAGTATCCTTCCTTCTTTGTCAAAGTCCGGGATACCAAAGCCATATTTAATGCTCAATGGTTCTTTTTTGGTGTATATTGCAACACCACTATATCCTTTCTTTTCAGCTGAGGAGAAGTAGCAATGATAGCCTTGCACTTTTGTGAATTCTGGACCAAGTTGCTCCTTTTGTGCTTTTGTCTCCTGGATACATAGGATATCTGGCTGCTCTTTCTGCACCCATTCAAAGAACCCTTTCTTTTGCACAGCCCTGATGCCATTGACATTCCATGAGATGATCCGTAATGTTTCCATAATGAGCAATGTACATGCAAGGCTATATTAGTTACCATATCCTGAAGATGAACATTGCCTTGCCTTAAACTTTCTTTCCGCATGTGTTCCATGAATAAAGACAAGGTCTGGCTTTGTAATGGTCAAAGCATCCATTGGTCGTTTTAAAAAATGGCGTTTCTGTACCCAAATGGTCAACCGCCCCCACATAACTTCGCGCGCACAGTGACCGCACGCCCAATTCAAGATATGGAAAGCATGCGCCAAAACAGTATATCTTGACCATGGCCAAAGGACCTGAAAAAAAGTGAGTGGAAATATCACATATGAAGGGGACGTGCGGAAATAGCGATGGATAAAAGAGAATTCATGCATATAAATGAAGGTCAAATTATGCAAGATGCCAGTCCTTAATCTTCCTGTCTGTTGTCAATGACCTTTTTCCCATGTTCAGCAGGGACTATCTTCAATTCCCCACCATCGAACTCTTTTTTCAGTGGGTCCTCTGGTGCTATCCTGTCCATCAGTACAGCAAGGGCTGCCACCTCAGAATGTGGTTGATTACCAACGGCAACATTCCAGTCTGCCATTTCATATATTTCAAAAGGTACCTTTTCAGCTCCGACGACCACCATCAGCTTTTCACACGGGGATATCGATGCTACGGCATCCGGGAGGTTAATGCCATACATGGATAGATGGCAGACCTTGCCACCATCGCTTTTCCATTTATTGACCTCTGACTTCCAACTTACGTTGTTCTTGACATAGAAGTCACCTCCCCATCTCTTTGCAACATCCATGATGTTATCCGCCAAATGATGGTCGTCTGATGCCAGTAACATGCCTTCGGCTCCAAATGCCCGGGCCGTCAACCCCACATGTGTAGTAATCCTCTTGTCCCTCACAGGACGATGTCCAAGCCTTAAGACCACTATTTGCCGAACCATGTTACCCTTGAGATATTATCAGTTTATCTCATCTACCCTCTCAATGAGCATACCTTCCACAACTATCGGGATGAATTCCCTTGCAAACCTCACAGCTTCATCGAGCTTCTCTTTCTTCTCAGCATATACTGTGAGTACGGGTTGCCCCACCTGCACCGATTCGCCGCGCTTTTTGTGAATGAGCACTCCTGAACCTTTATCATTTGGTGCACCTGCAAGGCGTGCCAACTGTACGATGCGCTTGTTAAAGAACTCAATGATATATCCATTTGACGGAGCCAGGATATCAGCTGTGTACTGTCCGACAGGTATGTCCTTGTGGGTAACATTGGGATTGCCACCCTGGATCTGGATGATCTCTTTCATCTTGGCCAGTGCCTTACCACTGCGCAGGGTCTCCAGGGCAAGCTCACGTCCGTGTCCACGGGGTGTGACACCGCCCATCTCAAGGAGCATACCAGCAATGATCACACTCTTTTCGATAAGACTGTTTGGACCTTCCATGGTCTCAAGTACCTTAAGAGCTTCCCTTACCTCAAGTGCCGGACCCACGGTCCTGCCGATTGGGGATGCACCATAGGTCAGAGCACAGTCCACATCCATTCCAAGACGTTCACCCAGACTGATGAGGTCTCTGGCAAGCTTGCGCCCTGCTTTTGCATCAGGTATCTTTGTCCCTGAACCCATGGGAATGTCAATGACAACCTTCTGGGCTCCCACGGCACCTTTCTTTGCCATGATAGATGCAAGGAGCTGGCAGTGTGGGTCAACCGAAAGCGGGTACTCTATCCTTATGAGCTTATCATCAGCTGGTGCTATATTGGTGCCACCACCCCATACAATGACGCCCCCCACCTTCTCTGTCATTTCCTTGATCTGTGCTGCTGTGAACGCTACAGGTGCCAGTACCTCCATGAGGTCGGCGGTACCACCTGCCCCAGTAATGGCCCGGGAGCTGGTCTTTGGTATGAGCAGACCATTGGCTGCAACGATCGGTACTATAAGTAAAGTTATCTTATTGCCGGGAACTCCTCCAATGGAGTGCTTGTCCATTATAGGGGAACTTGAGAACTTGATCTGCTCGCCGGTATCTATCATTGCCTTGGTCAGCCATTCGGTCTCATCCTCTGACAGGTCCCTGATATGGGTTGCAGTTATGAAGGCTGCAAGTTCGATATCGCTCAGGTTCTCTTCCACAATATCCCTTACAAGCAGATTGACCTCATCTCGCTCCAGTTTTTTACCATCCATTACTTTCCTGACTATATGAGCAGACCTGGGTTTTTCGGCTGGTGTCACGACCACAGTTTCAGTCAGTTCCTTACTGAGTAACTCCTGTACTTCATGGTATACTCCGATAGTACCAGATGATATCAGATCTTCGGTAAAATCAACAATTGCGGTCAGTGTCGAGTTTCCACGTACTCTGACCCTGTCTCCCTCATTGACACCCAGTTCTTTTGCATCCTGGGTATTCATGACTACTTTATATTTACCGACCTTGATGTCAATTGGTTGTACTTTTAATTGCATTTTCTCACCTCTAGGTAATTTGGTGTTGCAGGAATATATAAGTTTACCAATAATATTAATATACGGCATTTCTGCTGTGAACAAATTGAAATAATTGAACTTTGTAAACATCCAGGGTCCATGAATTCTCTGTTACTACTTTTAGCGAGTTAAAACAACTAGGAATTGGCAAACATTATAAAGTTCTACTGAGTTTTTCCTGTTAGATGCGAAGCATTTATAAGTGATAATCATGTACAATGCTCAGCCACAAAGGCTAATCATTAATCATGACAAATAAATAACAAATCCAGTCAATGCATCTCATGAAAAAGGAGTGTCAATATGTCATCAAATATAGAACGCTGCTACCAGTGTGGCCAATGCACGGCTGTTTGCCCTATGGCTGAGCAGGAACAGGCCTACAAGATCCGCAGGTTCCTGCAGATGGAAAAACTTGGTATCAAATGTGAGGATCCCATGACGATACCTTTTATATTCTATTGCACCACATGCTATAAATGCCAGGACAATTGTCCACAGGGTGTTAGGATAGTTGATGGGCTCATGAGCATAAGGGAAGCGGCAGTCCACAATGGTGACATATTGCCTGCCCACAGGAATATAGGGCAACTGCTCATTGACAGTGGTCATGCGGTACCTGGAAACGAAGATGCAAAGAAGAAGCGTATCCAACTTGGGCTCAGTGAACTGCCACCAACTGTCGCCAGCTCAGAAAAACAGCTTCATGAGGTCAAGGTCCTACTACACCTTTCCGGATTTGATCAACTTATGGCTGAGGAAAAGGCATGACCGAACTTTCGCTATTCCTGGGTTGTGTTGCGCCAAACAGATACCCTGGAATAGAAGTGGCTTCAAAGAAAGTATTCTCAAGGCTTGGTATAGATCTGTCTGACCTGGAGGGGGCATCCTGTTGTCCAGCACCAGGTGTATTCAGATCACTGGACAGACTGACATGGCTGACACTTGCTTCAAGGAATATAACCCTGTCCGAAAAAAAGAATGATGATATCCTTACCATTTGCAATGGTTGCTTTAGTACACTGAAGGATGCAAATGATATCCTTCGAGAGGACAGTGCTTTAAAGAACGATGTGAATTTGAAACTTGCAGAGATAGGATGCGAGTATAAGGGAACCCAGCAGGTCAGACATGTTGTTGAGTATATCTATAAGGAGATCGGTGTCGAGAATATAAAAAAGGCGGTCATAAGACCACTGGACCTTAAGGTTGCGGTCCATTATGGTTGCCATCTTATCCAGCCCCTTAAGGACCCAAAGCTCAAGATCGCTGATGTACCCACCTTCTTCGACGAACTTGTTGAGGCCACAGGGGCGGTAAGTGTCGACTATGAGGATAAGATCAGTTGTTGCGGTGCAGGTGGTGGAGCCAGGACAGCGATACTGGATGCCACACTGAAGATAGCAGATCTGAAGCTCGCTCACATGACAGATGCGGGTGCAGATTGCATCGTGGATGCATGTCCTTTTTGCCATCTGCAGTTCGATGTAGGCCAAAAAGAGATAAATCAGAAGTTTGGAAAGGCATATGATCTGCCGGTCTTACATTATACTCAACTCCTTGGATTGGCCATGGGTTTCTCTCCAGAGGAGTTGGGAGTGAACATGAATGTCATGGGCACATCACGATTTATAGAGAAATTGAAAGTAAATGCTTCAAAGGATGAGGTCAGCGTTAGCACATGAATAGGTATATGGTGTTTATTGTTATGAATATGTAATGGCGTTATAGAGATATGTGATTACAGGATTCCTGCTCAAACCACAATGTATCCATTGATACACGGGCCTTGCAATCAGGAGAAGAGATATGAGCCACGATGAACCGGACACAGGAAAGGACCCAGACCCTCGGATAGGGGTCTTTGTATGCGAATGCGGCGTTAACATAGGAGGTGTGGTAAATTGCAAGTCTGTTGCGGACTATGCTGCCTCACTATCACATGTGGTGCATTCGGTCGTAAATAAATACACCTGCAGTGATGCAGGGCAGTCAGAAATAAAGCAGGCTATAAAAGAGCACAAATTGAACCGTGTCCTTGTAGCTTCATGTACCCCCAAGACCCATGAATCCATCTTCAGGACATGCGTTGAAGAAGGTGGCCTCAATCCATATCTTTTTGAGTTTGTCAATATACGGGAACACTGTAGCTGGATCCATATGCATGACAGGGAAAAGGCCACCCAGAAAGCAAAGGAGCTGGTGCGTATGGGAGTATCCAGGGCCCGTCTTCTTGAGCCACTAGAATCCACTGAGGTACCTGTCACCAACAAGGCCTTGGTCATTGGTGCAGGTGTTGCAGGCATGCAGGCTGCCTTGGACATTGCAGACATAGGATATAAGGTATATCTTGTGGAAAAGGATCCATCCATTGGCGGTAAAATGGCCAAGCTTGACAAAACCTTCCCGACCAATGATTGTAGTATCTGTATCCTTGGTCCCAAAATGGTGGAAGTGGCGCGCAACAAGAACATAGAACTTATGACATATTCTGAAGTTGAGGCGGTGGATGGTTATGTGGGCAATTTCAAGGTACGCGTTAAGCATAAGCCTCGTTATATCGATATGGTGAGTTGCACAGGCTGTGGTCTATGTGTACAAAAGTGTCCGGTTGAAGTACCAGACTTCGAGTTCAATGAGGGTATAGGTACCCGCAAGGCTATATACGTGCCTTTCCCCCAGGCAGTGCCACTTCGGGCCATTGTGGACCGTTCGGTATGTATCGATTGTGGTGCATGTATCAAGGCCTGTGAGAGCCATTCTATCAAAATGGACCAGCAAGCCAGCTTTTCAGACCTGGAAATAGGGGTCATTATTGTCACCACGGGATATGATGTGTACGATCCTGAGAAGACCCATGATTTCGGCTATGGTCTATATGATAATGTGATAACTGGAATGGAACTTGAACGTCTGCTCAATGCAAGTGGCCCTACCATGGGTAAACTGCTCAGGCCCAGCGATGTCAAGGCACCCAAACGCATTGGTTTTATCCAGTGTGTGGGTAGCAGGGACAAGAATCGCAACAGATATTGTTCAGGTTTCTGCTGCATGTATGCATTGAAGAATGCTCAGCTCATCAAGGAGAAATATCCGGATTCCGATGTGTTCATCATGTATATGGATATCCGTGCCCCATTCAGGAATTACGAAGAGTTCTATGACAGGGCAAGGGATATGGGAATCAAGTTCATACGTGGAAAACCTGGAAAGGTAAGCGAGGATGCTAATAATAATATCATGGTCCGTGTGGAGGATACACTGACGAACAACATCTATAATCTTCAGCTTGACCTGCTGGTGCTAAGTGTAGGTGCCGTGTCCAGTGAAAGCTCTGAACATATCCGGCAGTTGCTCAAGGTAAGCAGAGCTGCTGATGGCTTCATGATGGAGGCTCACCCAAAGCTCAAACCGGTAGATACTACCCTTGATGGGATATTCATTGGTGGGGTGACCCAGGGGCCAAAGGATATTCCATACTCCGTATCCCAGGGAAGCGCCTGTGCAGCCCGGGCCGTGCGTTATCTGGCCAGGGCCAAGGCAAGCACAGAAGGGATCACAGCTGATGTCGATACCAGCATTTGTGTTGGCTGCGGTATATGTGTGCCTATGTGTCCATACCAGGCCCTATCCCTTGAAAATGGGAAATTGAATATTATCAAGGCACTATGCAAGGGTTGTGGGACCTGTGCTGCTGCGTGTCCCACAGGTGCCCTGAAGCAGGACCATTTCACGAATGAACAGATCTTTGCTCAGGTCAAGAGCGCCTTTACATTTGTGGGGGAATAACATGGCAGAAAACGAAACTACTTCAAATACGCTCACTACAAGTGAAAGTGCAATAAAGGAATGGGAGCCAAAGATCGTGGCTTTCTGCTGCAACTGGTGTAGCTACGGAGGTGCAGATACAGCAGGTATGGGCAGGTTCCAGCAACCCCCATCCCTTAGGATAATCAGGGTCATGTGCTCCGGCCGTATCGATCCTATGCATGTGCTCAATGCATTCCTTGAAGGGGCTGATGCTGTATTGGTCACCGGTTGTCATATAGGGGACTGCCATTATGTTAACGGCAATCATAAGGCAGAGCTGAGGTACAGGTTCCTTGAAGAGATGGTAAAGGAACTTGGACTTGAACCTGCTCGCCTTCATCTAAACTGGATCAGTGCCAGTGAAGGGGAAAAGTTTGCAAACTTCGTACGTGATGTCACAGCCCAGGTCAAAGAACTAGGTCCAAGTCCTCTGAAGCCAGAAGGGGTGAATTGAATGGTAAATGTAGGAGACCGCTTGCTTGGATATGCTACAGACCCGGATGTGCGAAAAAAAGGTGCATCGGGAGGACTTGTCACAGCAATAATGGCTGCGGCCCTTGAAAAAGGACTTGTGGATGGTGTACTTGTGCTCAAACGTATCGATGAGTACGAAGCTGTACCAATTATTAGCGAAGATGTGCAGGAGGTGCTGTCATCCGGTGGCAGTATGCACACAGTACCTGCAAATCTTGCAAAATATGCAAGTGGTAAAAGAATAGTGATGCCAGCCAAACCATGTGATGTACGTGGCGTCATCGAGCGGTCCAAACGTAACGGTGCCAACCTTGATAATACCTATATAGTGGGCTTGAACTGTGGAGGGACCATGCATCCTATAGTCGCCAAGGAAATGCTCACCAAGATGTATGGGATAGACCCTGATGATGTCATTGGGGAGGAAATTGAGAAAGGGAACCTTATATTTAGAACAAAGGATGGTACAGAGAAGGCCATATCCATTGATGAACTGGAGGAAGCTGGTTATGGCAGACGTGAAAATTGTCGCTATTGTACTGTCAAGATAGCGGTCAATGCTGACCTGGCCTGTGGCAACTGGGGCGTAACAGGTAAATTGGTAGGCAATGCCACATTTTGTGAAGTGATGAACGAGAAGGGTAAACGTTTGATCGATAATGCTATTGAGGCAGGCTTTGTAGAGGTATTGCCTGCCGACGAGAAGGGCA
>CAZBJM010000059.1:0-12137 GCA_964492225.1 uncultured Methanosarcinales archaeon | reverse complement strand
ATCTTTAGAAACATTCACAACAAAATGCGTATCCTTACCCGTTCCCGGTCCTTTTGATACGTCCAAACGATATAGTTTTCCGGTAACAAGCAAAGAACTCACTTTGCATGTGCCTGAACTTGTGATGGCAGAATCCAGCAATTTCACACCTTCGTATAAAGTTACATTGAGGGTGGAGTCGATATCGCATGAAACATTAAAAATATGATTACTGGAATCTATTGTTGTGAAATAACCTGTCCATGTACTGTTATCAAAAACATAACTATCCTGGCTATCAGTCCGTTGTGTGTCAGTGTCACTATATAGTGCAAGTCCTGCTTTGTCCCCACGGCTTGTGTCAAAACTTGAAGTAAATGCATGGGACGAGGATTTTGCAGCACTGAGCTTATCGATATGAGTATTCACCTTAAAATTCTCATTGCCATTACCAGACCCTGTGACATTTACGGTCCAGTTCCCATTTTCAACATAACAAGTATCAGGATGTTTCTCGGACAAAGGATGCAACCATATGTACTCTGATGTGGCTGATTTTGGATAATACCCAGTAGTATTACCGTTTGCCCCATAAACAATGCCGCTTGGACTCTTAAGTTCAAGGCTCAGGTTTGAAGATGGACTATTCCAAACAACCTCTACCTTCATATCCTTGATGGTTTCGTTGACATTGAATTGAAATACTGAGGGGCTGACTGAAGGTTTTGTTGCACTGAAGGTGATACTTCGGGTGTTTTTTACTGAACCGCCTGCTGAAGAGGCAACCTGAACTCCGTTGTGTAGTACCGAAATGGAGGAAACTTTTGAGTATTCGAAGTAAGTGTTACGATATATATAATCTGAATAAATATAGTTGTTAGCTGCGGAATAATACCCACTTTTATTTGTCGTAAAAGTAACAGTATTTGATTCATTGGTCACATACTTTGTAATATCGTATTCATAGCCCTTTGAGTATGGATCATTGAGCAAATCAATTTTATTGCCATTGACTATAACGTCACAATACAACTTCTCCCCAGTAAATTTGAGCGTATACTTGTTTAAATTCAGTGAGCCATTGAAGCTATGGTCATAGGGAGTGAAACCGTCAGTTCCATAGTTTACATTACGTACATCATAGTCACTTATGTCCTGTGCAATGGAGTTATAAACATCACGTAGCTGTGAGCTATCTGGCACATCATAGAACTTACCACCCGTGGCAACTGCAATTGCTTCAGTTTCGCTTTTTTGAAAGCTGCCAAGACCGATTGCATATATTTTAATACCATTGGTACGTGCTCGGGTTGCTTCATATTTCGCAACTGAACCATCATTTGCCTGACCGTCTGTGAGCAAAATGATTATTTTCTTTGAGCCTGGGCGTGTGTTCGTAAGCAAAATATCATTGCCTGCCTTCAAACCTTCTCCTGTGTATGTAGCACCTGCAGCAAGTAAAGTATCAAGGGATCTCTTTAGTGAATCTCTGTTACCCTGAGAATTCAAAAGGGTAATAGGCATATCTGTCTTAACATCTGACGAATAAGAAACCAGTGCAGCACGTGCATTGGAGGGAAGATGTCCGATGAACTCTTTTGCAGATTCCCTTGCATCAAGCATTGGGTTGGGAGTGTAGTCATAGAAATTCCTAACTGGACTGCCTCCACTCATAACCATACTTCCAGATCGGTCAATCACAAGCACCACATCAAGTGGAGTACCTGCATAGTAATCTGGGTCCATGCTACCGGAGCGGTCGAGGACCAGCATGGCGTTGGCAGCAGGGCGCACAATGGGTAGTTCTCCCTCTATGGAAAGGATGGTCGTGACCTCTACATTATCACCGGAGGAGATGTTTTCTGGGGACACGGTTACTTTTACGCTCATGAATGGCTCGGAACGGACACCTATATTTATATTGGATGATATATTGCCCGAGATTGCCTGAATTGTTGTATTCCCAGAGACATTACCAGTGAAAAGAGCCTTAAGCTTACCATTCGATAGAGTTTGTGTAGTGATATTATCAATACCAGTGACACCGGTGACATTCATGGTACCGACGGTCGTATTTGTATTGTTCAAAGCGACATTGATACCCGGAAGCGGATGACCCCACTGGTCAAGTGCCACAAGGGTGATGAATGACTCATGGTTGCCTCTCTGGTCCCGTGAGAGCACAGTATCGGGCATGGCAAACTGATCTATTGAATAAAGAGGACCGGGATTAAAGTGAAGAGTGGTATTGGCTTTGAAGGGCGTATGACCTGAAATATTCATATACCTTGCTTCTACGAATACTGAGCTTATATATGGGGTCGGACCAACAACTAGCTTTGCCTGTCCATTCTTGTTGAGGGGAATTGTAACACTTTGACCCTTTGTGGTATTGAATACTACAAGCTCTGTTATAGGGGTTGTGAGGGGCACTATTGGGTTTCTGAACTGGTCCTCGGGGCGTGCTACAAGCTCATATGAATCCAGATTATTTGCAAGTGCAATTGAAATGCTCTGTGTGAAGTTGAGTGCAACTGCCTTGTCTGCTGTACCAATTATGGAAGCTGAACATTTTATTGAACTGTTGTCCACTACTGTTGCGTTGACCTTGTTTGCACCGGCACGCTTGTCTGTTGTAAACTGGGTGACAAAAGTACCACTTGCGTCGGTCATACCAGAATTATTAACAAGTAATGCAGAACCATAAGTGATAGGACTGTTGCTTGTAGATGCTTCAGGTGAAGTGACAGTAAAGCTTAGATTGACCCGAGGTACTAGATTATCATACCTATCATATACACGGGTGTATACACTATCACTGGTATTCACGGTATACGCATCATTGTACGTCATCCTGACATCGGAAGGCAAGTCGGGTAAGAAGGCCACCGTAGTTGAATTCACTGCGGGGGAAAGCACATCGATGGTCACATTGCCTGCATATGTGGTGTTGATACCAAGGATCGCAAGGTGTGGATCTGTACCAGAGCTACTGATAAGCGTGTGATTCATTATTCCATTATCAGAAAAAACATCAAATGCATAAATACGCCCTGCTGAAACATTGAAACCATAAGTTTTCCCATTTATAGTGACGTGCAGATCAATAGCTTTGCTTGTGTTGATATTTCCGTAGATGTCCTTGGGAGAGAAGCTGATATTGATAGTATTGGCAACGACCTTGTTGTCTGCCTCAGCATCCATGTGAACAGAGCTTACGGAAAGTGGTATGAAACTTATATTGGTCACATTTGATGCAATGCCTGAACTGGCATTGACACGTGCTGTTCCCGCTATTGTTGAATTGACCCATACCTGTGCAAAACCTGAAGCATTGGTAATATTCGAGGCTGAGCTCAGGGTACCCAGGTCTGTTGTAAAGTTCACGAGGCTATTGTTCACCGGAGACATGCCCTCCATGACCCTCACAAGGATATTTACAGGCTCTCCTGCATTTATTTGTGTATCTGATGTGAGCATCTTGACATCCAGGGCAAGAGCGGATAAACTGAGAGCAATGAAAATGATAGAAGCACTGATAAGGATCTTTGAGGATTTCATAGGGACACCTGATAAAGCAACATTGAACATGACTGAGGCTTTCATTTTTTGATATTCTACACTAATACGGTATAATTAGTATAGGATAATATATAAATAATGTGTTTAAAGGTTAATGATAGGAAAGACCCGTCCAGACACAATACTTAAATCAGTTCAGATAGCTAAGGCTCTTATTTAAATTCAGGTGAGAATATGAAAAAAGCAATAATTGAAACTGAAAAAGGGAACATTGTACTGGAACTATTTGACAAGGATGCTCCCAAGACCGTTGAGAACTTTGAGAAGCTCATAAATAAAGGATACTATGACGGGCTCACCTTCCACAGGGTCATACCAAACTTTGTGATACAGGGTGGTTGCCCCAAGGGCGATGGTACAGGTGGACCAGGCTACAGTATAAAATGTGAGACAAAGGGTAACCCCCGTAAGCATGGAAAAGGGGCACTTTCCATGGCCCATGCAGGCAAAGATACCGGAGGTAGCCAGTTCTTCATCACACACTCCCCACAGCCACATCTTGACGGCGTACATACGGTCTTTGGTCAGGTCATCGAAGGTATGGATGTCGTGAACAAGATAAAGGCAAAGGACCTAATGAAAAAGGTCACGGTCATCGAAGGATAAAAAGACGCTTGGGTCCTTTTCCATTGGACCCACATTCCGAGGTATCGGACAAGCAGGCCCTTGTCCAAACCTCGTGGACCTGCAAGCCATATTCTTTTTCAGAGAAGCTCAATTCATCTCATGAAGTCTCAGAGGATATCTTCCATGATCTTCAGAGCCCTTTGTATCTCCGCTTGAGAAGTTGCATAGGACATACGTATGTGACCCTCACCGCCACTGCCAAAAGCTGTTCCAGGGACAACTACAATACCATTGTTGATACACTTCTGCACAACATCTGCATAGTCATCGACCTTCGGGAATACGTAGAACGCGCCCTTTGGTGTTGCACACTCCATACCCAGATCATTTAGACCCTTCACGATAATATCCCGCCTTTGTCTGAACTCCTCACGCATTTTGATGACAGGATCAAGTGGACCATTGATCGCAGCAAGGGCGGCCTTTTGGGCAATGGAATTTGCACAGGCCTGCACGTACTGATGGATCTTTATCATCTGATCTATATATTCCTGCCTTGCGGCAACATAACCTAGTCTCCACCCGGTCATTGAATAGGTCTTGGATGTAGCATTGATGGTAATAACATTATCCGAGTATTGGGCTGGGCTAACGTGTTCTCCCTCATAGATGAAGTGCTCATAGACCTCATCGGATATCAACGTGATATCATGGTCATCCGCTATCTCTGCAAATGCCTTCATGTCCTTTCTGCTCTGCACAGCACCCGTGGGATTTGCCGGGGAGTTAATGATGAAGGCTTTTGTCTTTGGGCCTATCCTCTCCACAATATCCTCTGGCCTTACTGAAAGGTCTTCGCCCAAAGGTACCGGTCTGACTATCCCTCCCATGATATTGGTCAGCGCTTTGTACGAAACGAAACAGGGGTCTGCAATTAGCACCTCATCGCCAGGATCTGCAAGGACCCCGACTGCCAGTTCAAGTGCCTCCGATGCTCCGGATGTCACGATAACCTCACTTGGGCGGACACTGAAATGGTTCTCTCTCTCAAATTTATCACAGATAGCTTGCCTTAGTTCCTGGATGCCTGCACCATAGGTATAACCTGTAAAACCTTCATTGATAGCATCAATGGCTGCCTGCCGGACATGTTCAGGCGTGTCAAAATCAGGCTGCCCCAGTCCTAGATTGATAGCATTCGACCCTGCTGCCTCAAACATTTTACGAATTCCGGAAATATCAATGCTCCGTACCCTTTGCGCAAATCTGCCTTCCACCATACAGTTCACCTTCTATCAAATAGCTCATTCAATGTTTGTGTGCCTTGACTTAAGGTCTGCCTCTGAAGCACCTGTAATGTAGATGAGCTCAGCTATGGCCGCGTCCAGGAATACACTGGCAGATATCTCAAAGGATGTACCAAGTGGTGTGAGGTGGTTGTATTCCCCACGCATCTGGCGCTCCATATACTCCCTGGCATCTTCCTTCACTTTTCCAGGAAGCACAACGGCTACGTCTGCAATACTACCAAGGTTTGAATCTTTTTTTGTGGTTATTGCAATGACCGTGGCACCTATATCCTTGGCGATCTTACCGAGGTTGACAACTGAGCGCGTCTGTCCAGAGCCTGATATAGCTATAACAACATCTTCATCGCTGACAGCAGGAGTGGTTGTCTCACCTACCACATGGGATGACATTCCAAGATGCATGAGCCTCATTGCAAAGGCCCGTCCAACAAGGCCAGACCTCCCAGCACCAAGTACAAAGACGCGTTTTGCCTTCAGTATAGCATCGAGCATTTGTCTGATAGCAGGTTCATCCAATTCATCAGCGACCCTTTCAAGATGATGGGCCATAAGAAGTATGGATGATCTTAGATGATAGCATGGTTTACATTCTCCGGTTTTTTCTTCTGCCATATAAGGGGAACCTCTCACAAATCAATAATCATTACATCTTTCTTTTGCATCGTCCTTATAGTTGATGCCTTTTACCTTCCAGCCTTTGATGCCTTTGAACTCTTCATATAATAACATGATGTCCTGGTCATCTCCGGTCCAGTAGCAGTCCACGATGGTGTCCTCGTTCTTAAGTCCTTTGCTAATGTCTGTGGCAAGGGCATAAAGTGCATTCTTGCTAGAAAAAGGAACATTGAATGTAGTCCTGTAACCTTGCTTGATCCGAGCATAGGATACCAGTACATACCCTTTGCTTTCGTACTCGGTGATCTCGTCCAGGTCACAGACCATTTCAATTTCATGGGTTGCCGAATTATCTATCTTGGAAATACCAATTAATATGAGTCCCACTATTAGGTCCGGTACCTGCCGTCCCAACCATACCGATATCTTCCCATATGTGCAGAGTACATTGACATCATCCCTGCCCATCTCGAACGAGGACAGGGAAAAATGTGGGGATATCAGCATCCCTTTGTCTTCGTCGTTCCTCATCACAGTTCACGCATTCATTTTTGTGTGGAGATGAGAGCACTGATCATGTTTCGGTCTTTACGTAGCGTTTTTAACTGGTCGGCAGGTCCTATGACCGTCAATCTTGCTTTGACGGTATTCTTCTTAAGTATCCTTCCAAAGAAGGAAGTATCCACTTCTGAAGGGTAGCTTTCCATCTCAATGCCTGAAAAACCATCTGGCTCGATGAGCGTCATTGTCATCTCTATGAGACTTGCCTCTTCCTCGGGGCTTAGTCCTTTCTCCAGCACGAGGATCTTCCCTTCCTTTACTCTGTCAATTATAAACCTTACCTTTTCCACAGGAGCCATTTCGGCAAGCCTGTGCTCTGAGACCAGATCCATCTGAAAACCTTGCATCATGCTCACCCAAACCTCTTTGCTATTTCTTCATACAATGTATCTATGTTCTTTCCTTCAAGGGCAGATATGGATACCATAGGATGTTGCGGAAATGCATCTCTTATTGTAGAAGGGGAGGCACCTGGCAGATCTACCTTATTGGCTGCTATAAGAAGCGGCAGGTTCCTTGCTTCCATGTTGCCTATTACAGTTACGTTCACTTGGGTGAAGGGGTCTTCTGTAGCATCCATGACCAGGATCACACCATCGAGGTTGTCCAACCATTTGACTGCTTCAATGACACCTTCAGTTGCTTCCTTTGCACGCCTTTTGGATTCGTTCTCATCCATACCTTGCTCCATGAATTCGTGGAAATCTATCTTTGTAGCAAGCCCTGGTGTGTCGATGATATCAAGAGTGATAGAACCACTGTTGGTCTTGATGGTCACACCCTCTCTGCGTCTTGCGCGCCGGGTCTCATGGGCAATATGCGATACTGAGCCCATGGCATCTCCGGTCCAATCCCTGAGTATCCTGTTTGCAAGGGTGGTTTTACCTGCATTTGGTGGACCATATATTCCTATACGTGCATTTTGTTTTTTGAACAGCTTCTTGAAAAGATCAGAAAAGTTCTTTTTTATTCTCTTAATTACGCCCATTCATTCCCTCCATGGTGCGGATGACTTGTTCTTGTGAATGATATCATAGTATAAACGACCATTGGAATATAATTGTTATTATATGACACTATAAATACTATACCCGAACATCTCATTTTTGCTTTGCCATTGCTGAGTTAATTGCTATTTCTGCGATATTGGCACCATAATCAGCTGTCCTGTCAATACTATCCAATACCGTCCCCAGGGCAATTATCGTCTCATGCGAATCGATCTTAAGGCTTTCCTCATAGAGCTTGTCCATTAGCGGTGCCATTTTATTTGCCCTTTCTATGGCATGGTTTGCCAGGTCCACATCGAAACTGAACAGCGAATCAATAGCATCTTCTACTATCTTTCTGGATAGCTCACTGGTCTTTTCTATCATATCCATTAGCTCTTCTGGTATTGGCTGCTTCAATGAGAATGTGACCCTCGCTATCTTTCGTGCATGGTCGGCTACTCTTTCTATAGGACCTGCTGCCATCCTCAGATCATGATATTCGTCAATGGATGCATCCGACGCATCCGGCAGTTTTGCACCCCTTAGCACTGCACGATATAGTTTTGCTGTCAGAAGTGATAATCTGTCCACATCATCGTCCCTTTGACCAATATCAACAGCTAGATCGGTATCAAGCGTTTTGATCGACCGGATTGCATCGATGTGCATCGAATTGGATATGATGAACATCCTGCGGACACTTTTTTTGATAGATATCTCATCAGGATTTAGCAGGTCCTGGATCACTACCATTTTTGCTGTCTCTTCGATTATTTCGGGCCCGATCAGCTTATAGCACATCTCACGTATAACGTTCTTCTGGTCTGCAAGTATGCGTTCGGCCTTTATTTCTATAATGTCTGAACCGACCAGATATGCAGCTATTATGTCACGCCTGAGCACATCCCCCATACGACCTGTTACATCCAGCTGACATTTCTTTACCGGAGGTGCGTCATGTATCGGGTCTATCACGAGTTTCCCGTCTGACTGGGGGTACAGGCTGACCCTGCTTCCAGCCTTGATGCCAACCTTGTCGGCCCAGGGTTTTGGCAGAGAGATTATGTATGTAGAACCACCAGTCCGCTGAACTTTTCTTGTTTCTATGCTAATACCTCGGTATCATTTTACGAATATATGGAATATCTGGAAGTATATATAGATGTCCTCTCAATAGTAGGACAATATATACGAGTTCATTACTCGAATTATATCTATGTATTGTTATAAAAACATGTATTTAAATTAACCTTTTCTTTTTTGTCTGCTACTACCTATTTTTCATTCACTTTCTATGCATTTTACTCTTCATATCTCTAAGACCAGCATCCAGCAATTGATAGCTACTTTATGCCCGTTTTCCATTTTCTGTCACCAGTCCCGGGTCAAAGTACCGCCACACCAGGCGGCTGGCATCGCGCGCGTAAAAGAGATGGGTGCCAGTAGACTGATCAGGGTTTTACGGCAGGGGCTTGTAAATTTGACAGATGCACATTATTTGTTGGCTATGTTCGCAAAGTAAAACGCACGCAAAGGGCACAAGCGCAGGTCAAACTAACAGGAATGAGCAAATAAAACAGATAGCAACCACAGAGGCACGGAAAAGATCCTTTGAATATATGAGAGTAGGACTGAAAAACCTAGCATGCTAGCAATTGAATTAACAAGACACATTAAGAAAAAAAGAAAAGGCCTGCAATTCCTTGCAGGCTATAGTTCATTCATGCAAAGGGGTGTTTTGCACTATCCTTCTTTGCAAGGGCTTCATCAACTGTGGGAGTACCATCGATAGCACGCTTTATAGCAAGCTTTGTTGCTTCATAATTGTACTCATAGATCTTGCCCTTATCAGTTGCATTCCATGCAATGAACACTGAAACGATTATCAATAGATCTTCCGCTTCTGCTTTTGGAATGACACCATCTTCTACACTATCCATGACTGCTTTTGCAATGGCTGCCTGGGCCGGCCCGAACATCAATGTAGCCTGAGCTGCATTCTTGATGGTCACCTTGTTCACAAGCAGTGTTGCCGGTTTTGGTGTCACGTTTGGTTCAAGGACTGCCAGAAGTGGTGAGTGCCCTTTTCTTGGCATCGCAAGGGAATTCATGAATGCCGTTTCCACAGCACTACCCTTTCTTCCGATGACCAGGTCGATATGGGCAACTTCAGGCCCCTCTCCCACTAAAGCTTCACCTATAAGACTATTTTTTATCTTTGTCATTATTTGTGCCTCCTTAAATCGCAGAGTAAACTATGTTTCTTGCATATCCTTACTCTATGCCAGTAAGTATTCATTTCTAACTTATATAACGTTATTTATATTTCAACTCTTAATATATATTAGGTCTTTCACGATTTGGATCAACACATACAGATGTGGTTCTGATTCAAAGGCTATTTATTACTAAATGGATTATACCACCTCTCATAAAAGATATTAAATTCAAATTATAAGACGGGAGAAACAAAATGGCAATCCATCCTATAGAATATCGTTATGGTACAGACGAGATGAAGCATGTCTGGAGCGAGGAGAACCGCCTTAAGAAGATCCTTTTGGTCGAAGCAGCACTGGCAAAAGCTGAAGCTGAGGTCGGCCTCATTCCCAAGGAAGCTGCAAAGCACATTGAAGAAAGTATTTCACAGGTAGAACTTGCAAGGGTCAATGAGATAGAGGATGAGATACATCATGACATGATGGCTGTTGTGCTTGCCATGTCTGAAAAGTGTCCAGATGATGCAGGAAAATGGGTGCACTTTGGTGCAACATCCAATGATATGCTCGACACGGCCACAGCACTGCAATTCAGGGAAGCTGTGGCCATTATGGAAAAAAAGATGCACACACTGCTTGATGTATTGCTTTTGCAGGCCGATGCTCACAAACGATTGGTATGTGCAGGCAGGACCCACGGGCAGATAGGAGTGCCTACCACCTACGGACTTCGCTTTGCAATATGGGCAAGCGAGGTGGGGCGGCACATAGAACGCCTTGAGCAACTCAAACCCCGCCTTCTGGTGGGACAGATGACAGGCGCCGTAGGCACACAAGCTGCCTTTGGAAAGGATGGTATGCGTATACAGCAGCTTTCCATGGAGTATCTTGGCATAGGTTCAGTGGATGTATCCAATCAGATAATCCAAAGGGACAGGCATGCGGAATTTGTGATGTGGATGGCCAATACTGTAACCACAATGGACAAGATAGGTATAGAGATACGCTCATTGCAGAGAAGTGAGATAGCAGAAGTTGAAGAGAGCTTCAGGAAAAAGCAAGTTGGCTCTTCCACAATGCCCCACAAACGCAACCCCATCAAGTCCGAACAGATATGTGGGCTTGCAAGGATAGTGCGTGCCATGGTCGAACCTGAGCTATTGAACAACACCCTCTGGGACGAACGTGACCTGACCAATTCTTCATGTGAGCGCATAGTATTCCCTGAAGCCTGTGTACTCACCGACCATATCATCAGGCTTGCCATAGGCGTTATAGAGAACCTCAGGTTCTATCCGGAGAACATACGCCGTAATCTTGACCTGCTCAAGGGATTGAACATGGGAGAAGCGGTCATGATAGAACTTGCAAAACGTGGAGTTGGGCGACAGGAAGCACACGAGCTTGTGCGCACCAGTGCCATGGAGGCTCACGAATCCGGTATGCACTTCAAGGATGTGCTTCTAGCGAACGAGAACGTTACAAAATACCTGAGGGAAAGAGAGATCATCGACCTGGTAGACCCTGACAGTTACATCGGCACTGCTGTGGAACAGGTAGATGCTGTAGTGACAAAGTTAAAGAAAAGATAAAGGAAAATAAGGGGTTTAGCCCCTACATTTCTTTTCACATAAGATCAATCGATCTTATCGAACCTTGATGCTGGTGCACCGCAGACCGGGCAGTTGCTCTCAGGCTTGCCTTCATGGGTGTGTCCACATACGCTGCAGACATAGTAATCGACCTCACGGTTCTTTCCTATTTCCTGCAGTGCTTTTTCAAATAGTCCGGCATGGGTGATCTCCACTTTGTTAGCGACCTCAAAGCTCCAGAGGGCTTTGTTGTCTCCTTCCTTCTTTGCTTCCTCAATGAATGCGGGATACATTTTCTCAAACTCATAGGTCTCCCCTGCTATTGCATCTTTCAGGTTGTCCATTGTAGTCCCAATTCCACCCATACGTTGCAAGTGGTTCAACGCATGCACGGTCTCAGCGGCAGCAGCTGCCCTGAAAAGTTTAGCCACCTGATGATAGCCCTCATCATCGGCCTTCTTTGCAAAAGCAAGGTAGGTCCTGTTTGCCATCGATTCTCCAGTAAATGCTGCTTTTAGGTTGTCTTTTGAGCTCATTGATACCTCTCCTGTTGAAATACTAATGCCCTAATGAGGGCTTTTGCTTAAAAGACTATTCCTACACCTAAAGTTCACTTGGCGATTGTCTAATTAGCTCATATTTCCCCGCATCATTCTACCGAAAACGCTGTTGCGTCTTCTACCGAAAACGCTGTTGCGTCTTCTACCGAAAACGCTGTTG
>CAZBJM010000058.1:9829-12184 GCA_964492225.1 uncultured Methanosarcinales archaeon | reverse complement strand
AATGGCGTTGAATGTTTCAGTAATTAGAAGAAGAAAGTGATGGTAAGCTCTATTTATTCTAAATGAGGGCATCGAACTAGACCAGTCACGCCATGCCCATAAAAACGCGCGCGTGTAGCGGTAAGCCCATGTTTTTACTTCAAAAAGTGACCGTGGTTTTTGATATAGATGACCTGTGTTTATTGTTAAATAAATCATCTAATTAGAATCAGCTAAAATGAGCCAATTAGACAAACTTAAGGGAGTTTGTCTTATCAGAATTTCGCTTTATATTCTTATCGCTTTTTTTAAGCATACTCCATTTTTCACGTTAATCCTATATAATGTCCGCCCTCGGGAAAAACGCGCGCGACTGGTGGTGAGCCGGGGGTTGGACTGTAAAAAGGTACAGCGTTTTCGTTAGGAAATTTCGGAGAAGTTTTCGTTAGAAGACGCAACAGCATTTTTCGTTATAGGTCTAGCATCCGTTTATTGTTAACTGCTCATTGATCAGAAATGGAGGAAATATGAGCTAATTAGACAATCTCTAAGGAACACAATGCTTTTTTGATGCAGATATTTATAGTAAAACAACCATCTTATATATCAAGTTCGTTTTTCTTTAATATGAAAATCAGCTGCATTAGAGCCTTTTTTATAATATATGGGTCATTTCAATGTTTCAAGCTATGAAAGATACGTTCAATGAAGTGCTACAAGCGGTATTGCCCTTAACTGTAGCTGTATTGATGATAATGATTTTGATCGGTCTGGATAGTGATATATTTATATCATTTCTAAAAGGTGCCATACTTGTAATAATAGGCATGGCTTTATTTTTATATGGGGTCAAAGTCGGTATGCTACCAATAGGCGAAGCCATAGGTGCACAGTTACCAAAACAAAACTCATTGATTTTCATGGCGGGAGTTGCATTTATATTGTCTTTTATGGTGACGGTTGCCGAGCCTGATGTCCAAGTACTATGCACAACTATCGATTCAATAGCTACAGACAAGATCTCAAACACAGCACTGGTAGTTGCCATCGCTGCAGGTGTTGGTTTTTTTGTAGCGCTCTCACTGATCAGGATCGTGCTTGGAATTCCCATCCAATACATATTGACTTTGGGCTATATCTGTGTGATAATACTATCATTCTACACAAAACCACAGTTTTTAGCTCTTGCATGTGATGCAGGAGGAATTGCAACAGGTCCACTTATTGTGCCTGTTATAATGGCACTTGGTCTGGGAACAGTATCGGTCCTGGGAACAAAATCTGAGCTGGCAGATGGTTTTGGTATTGTAGGTCTTGCATCTTTGGGTCCAATTATCAGTGTAATGTTACTAGGAGTAATGTAAATGGCTAGTTTTATATCGGTGGTAAGAGAGGTATTCCAGGCGCTTGTACCACTACTTATATTTTTTCTGATATTCCAATACCGATTTCTGAACTATCCAAAAGAACGGCTTATGAAGCTGATAACAGGAGTAATAATTACAGCAGCGGGTTTGATAGTATTCCTCTATGGCATCTATCTTGGTTTTCTTCCGGCAGGCTTGGAAATAGGTCGCTATTTTGGTAGCCTCGAGCAAAAATGGCTCCTGATACCGCTTGGTTTTTTCCTGGGTTTTTTGGCAACCTTTGCAGAACCAGCAGTGCGGGTACTTTGCTATCAAGTAGAAAAATCCTCAAATGGGTATGTGCGCTCAAAAATGATGCTCTACACCTTATCTATTAGCGTAGCTATCTTTGTAGCCTTGACCATGGTAAAGCTTGTATACGGTTTTTCTTTCCATTATATTGCACTTGCGGGTTACATTAGTGCTATCATACTTATGTGGTTGTCAGACAGGGATTTTATTGCAGTGGCATTTGATGCAGGAGGTGTTGCCACAGGTCCCATGTCTGTCACGTTTCTTATGTCAATGGCTGTTGGTGCAGCCGAAACGTTTGGGGGGCGGGATGCTGTTGTTGATGGATTCGGAATAATTGCAATGATAGCTCTTGCTCCTATTATTTTCGTAATGCTCATTGGTGTTTATATACGATATAGAGGAGAAAGAAATGACGCATGAAACATGCAATAAAGAGTTCAAACTCATTGTCACAATTGTAAAAAAAGGGTGGAGCGATACTGTGGTGAAAGCCTCACGGAAAGCCGGTGCAAAAGGTGGAACAATAATTTCCGGACGAGGGACAGGTGCGCATGAGCAAAAGACATTTTTTGGCATGCTACTGGAGCCTGAAAAGGAGATCGTGCTAACTATAGCTGAGTCAAAGGATGTTGAAAAGATTGTTGAGTGCATTATGATGGATGCAAAGATCAGTATTCCTGGACATGGGCTTGGCTTTGTTGTCCCCATTGAGAAT
>CAZBJM010000058.1:0-9729 GCA_964492225.1 uncultured Methanosarcinales archaeon | reverse complement strand
ACCTGAGGTTTTAAATGGCACGTATAGCTACCGGAATACCCGGATTCGATCAGCTCATTGAAGGGGGCTTCATAGAGAATGACCTGATACTCCTGACAGGAGGGCCAGGCGCTGGTAAGTCTACTTTTGGAGCACAGTATCTATATGAGGGCATTACAAGGTTCAGGGAGCATGGGGTCTATGTCACATTCGAGGAAACACCGGCACGCATTATGCGTAACATGTGGAGGCATGGGTGGGACTTTGAGAGGATGATAAAGGAGAATCGTTTGCGCATCCTGAGGGCTGACCCTATCGCCTATGAGCGTTACATTCGCAAGAACCAGGACGCTATCAAGGTCAATGAAACCGATTCCACTGCCATTGAGGCTGTGCTGAGGCAGATATATGCATGTGTGAACGAGATCGGTGCAAAGCGGCTGTTCATTGACTCAATAAGCTCGCTGAAACTTACCCAGGACCCTGTCAATATCCGCTACCTCATCCTGGAATTCATCAAGAACATCGAAAGTTTCGACTGCACGACCCTGATGACAAGTGAGTCGAACAATGACCGCAGTCACTTCAGTGTAGAAGAATATCTTGCCGAAGGTGTTATTTGTCTTAAGGTCTTCAGGATTAACGGAGAAAAGATCCGGTCGATCGAAATACTGAAGATGCGCGGTACCAAGCACGACGAGGTATTACGTCCTTATATCATGACCGATCATGGGATAGTTGTATATCCAACCCAGTCCGTCATAGGTAAGGAAGCGGACGTATTCTCTGCGGAGACGCTCATTGACAGGAGAAAAAACGATGAAGACAGACCACACAGACTCACCACAGGACGGGCCCATCAATTTACTTTCGATACCGGGGCTTTCCATCAGGATGGATAGAAAGGGCGATTTCATAAACCTGAAGGCAAGCGGAGGATTGCACAAAGCCTGTGCACCATTCCTCAGCAGGATCAACGAGAGATTGAAGGATGAACGTCCGGCTCTTGTCACCGGGGACCAGGTCGTGGCTTCCACATGGTTACCCCCTATCCCAAGCAAGCCTTTCAATAGGTTGCTCATGGCTGAGACCCAGATAGCCCTTGGGAGGTTTGTTCCTGAAACGGTCTCCTTTGAGATAACGCGCAATTGCAAGTGCAAATGTGAGCATTGTGTAGTGAGCGGGGGAGAAGGTGACTTGGACATCGATACCATAAAGCATGCAATAGATGAGGTACTCGATATGGGGGCCATTGTCATTGTGTTCACTGAAGGTGACCCGATGCTGAGGGAGGAGATATATGAGCTCATCAACTATGTCGATAAGGACCGGGCAATTGTCAATATGTACACCCCCGGCACCGAGATGACACCTGAGAATGCCAGGAGGCTCAAGGAAGCAGGACTTAACACCTTGCTTGTGAGCATATATTCCACAGACCCCGCAAAACACGATGCTGTGCGCCGTCTCGATGGGGCTTTCGATATGGCGACCAAAGCTATGAAAATGGGACTAGATGCAGGACTGCTTGTTACTATGGCAACCCATGTCTCGCCCAAGAACATAGGTGAGTTGCCTCAGATGTATGAACTTGCCAGAGAGCTTGGTGTACATGAGTTCTCACTCTGGGAATCAGTTCCAAAAAAACCAGGGGATGCCATAATTACAGAGGCCGATAGAGCCTTTATCCTTGACATGTATCATCGTACCAATTCCACAGGAAGCGGACCACGCCTGTTCTCAAACTCCTATTTTGAAGGAAAGATGCTTGGTTGCATGGCAGGCCAGAGATGGCTACACGTTTGCGTGGACGGCGCGGTAAAACCCTGTCCTTATATCCCCTTCAGCTATGGTAACATCACCAGCAGTTCCATGAAAGATATCTGGCACAATATCCGCAAGGACCGGGCATTCAGAGGACAGCGTAGCACCTGCCTTATGCAGGAGAATGAATACCTTGAGCTGGTGGCCAAGATACCCGAGGGTGCATCGAAACCATATGACCGGCAACTACTTAAGGTGCAAATAAAAGAATGAGGGCCGCTGTTGAATAAAGGGCCAATGCTCCAGTTTTACATCAGCAAAGCGGGAGCATTCATCTAGACCTTGTTCAGTTGAGAAAATACCAGAACAGCAGACCTACCACTAGCCATATTAAAGGAAACATGAGAGCTTGCAGGGGTGTCTTATATGTATCGCCTGCTTTTTTCCAGAATCCTTTATACTTATGTGGTTTGTACTTTTTGAGGTAGAATGGGTACTGTGATATCAATGTCAGTATGACCACTGTAAGCAACAGCGTTACCAATTCCGTCATATTTCTTCCTCCATTACTCGTTATGCTGCCCTTCATGCAGCACTTTTTCTGTTCTCTCTCATATATTCGATGATCATTGCAGCAAAGAGTGCAACAATGACGATCAAGACCAGTTGGTTATGTCCCGCTATATATTGGGCAACACAAGCTGAAGCTATGGAGAGGATAGCAAGGTATTTTGTTGCTCTACGGTACTTTGGTTCAAACATCCCCATACATGAGAATGCAGCCCCCAGGCCTACACAAAAAAGTACAAGTGAGGAACTGGTGACCATGTCGTATGTACCTATTGCCACAGCTAATAGGGCAATAAGGGGCAGATGATATTTCTTTTTTTCAGTCATGCATATTACTCCTTGTTCATGGTCAAATCATATTTCTATAAATGTTTAATGATTTTATCATGATATTTTTATTATGTTAGTTCCGTATGTGTAAAGATATATATATATATATATCGGTTATGGGTAACTTATATTCTGAGATTGTCTAATTAGCTCATATTTCTCCATTTCTGATTAGATAAGCAGTTAACAATAAACGCGTGCTAAATCTATAACGAAAAAACGCGGCACCTTTTTACAGTAAAACCCCGGCTCGCCGCCAATCGCGCGCGTTTTTCCCGAGGGGTGGACAGAATATAGGATTAACGTGAAAAATGGAGTATGCTTAAAAAAACGATGAAAATATAAAGCGAAATTCTGTTTGGACAACCTCTTTCTATTTTTAAATAAATATCCCAAAATGCCATTTATGCATGAAAAGAATTAAGGTCTAGTGTTACGATATATATCTGCTAAGAATATACAGGACCTGCTTACCACATGCTCTTCGATAAACCCTTTTCTGATATAGGTTTTGATGATATAATGAAACTAAGCCATGAGATGATAGATGAATCCATGATACTGGACTATAAACAGGAGCTCAATGATGACAGTATCATTAAACAGGTCACTGCATTCTCAAATACCAAGGGAGGATACCTTGTCTACGGTATTGCGGAAACAGGAAAGGGTGGTCATCCTGCTAATATCAATGGTATCGATAAGGATACAAATGCAGAGCGTCTGGAGCAGATAATCCTGAGCAACGTTGTGCCAAGGGTAAGCGTGCAAATAAAGAAGATACCTATGCCAGATAGCAACATGATGATACTTCTTGTGAAGATACCAGAAGGACAGTATAAACCCTACTACAACAACCACGACAAAAAGTATTACAAAAGATATAACTTCTGTGCCATACCCATGGACGAGAATGAGATAGAGTGGTTATACCAATCGCGTTTCTATGGTATGGGTAAACTGGACAGGTATCTCGATGAGGCTATCTTCCACAGCCAGAGCCACATCCCCCATAGGCTACAGGTCAACTCAATGCAGGGCCATATCCTGATAACTCCTTTGAAGATAGATGGACAGATGTTCGAACCATCCCAGGAGTTTGGCCAAAAGATAATGAAGATGCACACTGATATCGATAAATGTTCCGATTACCTGAGTGGCACGCTCATGCCTTCGAAGTTTGGTATAAAATGGGAACATGACCAGGTTCCACATAATAAGGACCACATAAGCAAGGTAGAGGTCCACAGGAATGGTCTTGTCCACTCCATGAAAAGATGCGGTGGTAGCAGATCCGATGCTACCCGGGAGCTTGATGATTATGCACTTGCATGTAACCTGCTTAACACAATTAAGTTCACAGCTTCTTTTTATTCACAGGTGAACTACATTGGTAAAGTAAAGATCAAAGTGGAAGTCTCCAACTGCAACGACTCAGTATTGGTAGACGGTGAGCGAAAAAATGGAATGGCAAGGAAATGTGATTCCGATAGCATCGTAATAGAAAGGCAGTGGGAGTCATGGAAACTTCAGGATGACCGTATCTTGATAGCAAAAGACATCATGGATGAGCTTAGCAATTATTATGGGCTCTGGAGTTCGGAACTTTTTGAGCATCCATCAACCTTAAGTGACCCTATGTCAAGGTCCTAGTATCTTTGTTCGATGTGCTTGTGGTCTATGGGAATGAAGGGACCCTATGCTCCATGAGTGTTTAATTATATTTATTCAACATTTCATTATGTATAATAAAAAGAATAGATTATTAAGTAGGACAACATAATTTAAAGCATGAACTCAAACCCAGTGAGGTGTGCATAAAATGTCCTGCGCGACGCTCAGCAGAAAAAGGACCATTATGGCAGTTTACTCTGTCATGTTTGGGTTGGTCTTCTCCATGACCGGATTTTTGTACGCAATGATAGGGAATGTGACGAGGTATTCCGAACCCGCTGTAATAGTAACGGCATGTGGTCTCACCGGACTTGGGGTCATGTTGCTACTCATTGGGATAAATTTCATATCCATGAGGAAGAGCACTATACGTAGCTACTCTTTCCTGACAGGCATCCTCTTATCGTTGGTGGGGATATCTTTATTCATAAGCAACTATCCTGATAGATGGTTCTATCCTCTTGTTGCATATGCACTGATCCTGTATTTTTCCGGAATAGTGCTGATACTGCTCAATATATTTGTGAATGGTGCTGCTGTTCAGGGGAACAATTCCCAGGGGATAGAGAAAGATGACAGGTCAGTTGTAACAACATTTGCCGGTATACTCCTGACGAATATACTTCCTGATAATACCGTAGTGCTCCATGAAAAAGATGTCACGTCCTCTGGAGATGTGCTAAATGAATATATTTATGAGAATAGAAGAAAGATGAACGATGGTATAATCACTGAAACAATTACATGCACAAGCATAGGTACAGAGATAAATGTGCATGACATGCATACATATACACAAACGGATGCATCAGGCATGCATATTGGACCACAAAATGATGTAGTGTCGACTGTCCAGGCCGATCTAGGGTCAGAAGAGGAGCTAAAGACAGATACAAGTGCTGGTCCACATATAACTACAAATACAGGTACATGTACCGTGTCTGATGCCTGTTCAATGAATGATGTCCCTCCTTGCATGGAGAATGAACCTGAAAGCACCGAGGAAATTGACGATGTTCCAATCCAGTGCGCTGAGCTAGCATCACCTCAAGAGCCTCAGGAACCATTGTACGTGGAGGCTGATCTTGAGCAGGTCCCGTCAGCCGAGGGTGTTCCAGGAGCTCTGGTTCTGATGAAAAGGACCGATATCCAGGTCAATGACACTATGCGGGAAGCTGCACACAAGTTACTTATGTTCCAGTTTGGAAGGATGTTAAGTCATGAGAGAGGTACCAAACTCGGAAGGGATATTGAAGAGTTGCACGATATGCGGGTTGCAGCAATGCGCATGCGTTCTGTATTCCAGGTCTTTGATGGATTTCTTGACATGAAGGTGCTCGAGAAGCACCAGAAGAACCTCAAGACAACAAGAAGGTCATTGGGACAAGTACGGGATCTGGATGTATTCCTTGAGAAAGTAGATGACTATCTTATGGAGCAACCACCAGGGACTGAGACGGACCTGGTCCGGCTTACCGACTCCCTTCTCATCGAGCATGCAAAACGCAGGGGAATGATGCTTGTGTATCTGGACAGTGATAAATATACCAAGTTCAGGTCAGCTTTTACCAAGCTACTCCTAAACAATGAGCTCTGGAACATGGAGACTGTAACAAAGAGCAATGGGCCTGTGGAATGTCGGGTGAGGGACATACTTCCCATACTGTTGTACAAAGAGCTGGCAAGGGTGCGCTCATACGATGAGATCATGTCAGCGGAAGAGATACCAAGCATCGAACAATACCACCAGCTCCGCATAGATGTCAAGGTACTCCGATATACCCTTGAGTTCTTCAGGGAGGTACTTGGTCCATCGTCAAAGGACCTCATACAGGACCTCAAGGCCCTGCAGGACAATCTAGGGGATATGCATGATGCCGCAGTTGCCGTTGATCTGCTGGAAGGTTTTGAGAAATACGGCAAGTGGGGGGTAGAAAGTGATAAGCGGACGAAGCATGTGACCTATCAGAAAGACCCGGGGATAGAGGCCTATATGGAATACCATAGACAGGAGATCCATCGACGCATCGCAGAGTTTCCCTCAATTTGGTCAAAAGTGATGGGCGAAGGATTCAGTATTGTTCTAGCTCAAACGATAGCTGGGATGTATTCGGAATAAGGAGGAACTGAGCAATGTGTGTGCCTCTATTACAGAGGGCACTCACAATCGCTTATCGTTGTCATATCAGCTTTCAGTTATGGCTAAAATGTATCTCGACATTCTTTCTTATGCCAGGCTAGGTGAATAGCAATTCGATAGGTGTTGTTGCACTATCCTGGCCGCGTTTCGCTATATGTTTTGTAGACGCCTGGTCGATATTCCGTGAAATGGTGCTTGTTGTCTACTTTGTGTCATTTATTAACTATGTATTATATATTTAATATATACATTATATATAGGCATCATAGACAAGTATGCTAGTATTATTGGCTATATATACTTTAAAGTGAAGTGTTATATAACGGCTTCTCTTTTAAAATCATATTCATACAACGAATTATGAGATAATGATTTATCATGGCTAAAACTAAGGATTACGTAAATCGTGAAATAAGCTGGCTTTCATTCAATGAACGTGTACTCCAAGAGGCAATGGACCCAAATGTCCCACTTTTGGAAAGGTTGAAGTTCTTGGGTATTTTTTCATCGAATCAGGATGAATTCTTCAGTGTACGTGTAGGTACCCTGCAAAGGATGGTGGATGTAGGTGTCAAGTCCAAAGCAATGGTGAGTGGTTCACCAAAAAAGATAATGAAGGACGTGCATGATATTGTCCTCAGGTTGAGGGATAAGTTCGATACAGCTTTTAGGGATATCAGCAGGGAGCTTGGAAATAACAATATATTCCTTGTTGACGAAACAGAGCTCAATGAAGAACAACAGGCATTCCTTAAGGTATACTTCAACGAAAAGGTAAGGCATCGGCTTGTTCCCATCATGATACGAAATCTTCCAAGTTTTCCATACCTGAGGAACCACGCAGTGTATCTTGCTGTTGCAATGTATCAGTATCGAGAACCTCAACAATTTAACTATGCACTTATTGAGATACCAACCGATGTGCTCCCTCGCTTTATTGTTCTCCCTCCATCGGAAAAGGGGACATGTATCATTATGCTTGATGATGTGATACGCTTTGGACTTGGGGATATATTCTCATCATTCGTCCATGATTCAATAAAGGCATACACAATAAAACTGACACGAGATGCTGAACTGGACTTCGTGGACGACATCACAAAAAGTTTCTTTGAAAAGGTCACAGAAAGCCTGAAGGCCAGGGAAAGGGGGGAACCTGTGCGCTTTGTATACGATAAGGATATGCCAGAGGACCTCCTGGAGTTCATACTCAGTGGTCTTTATCTGACAGGATCGGAGAACATAGTTCCAGGTGGAAGATATCATAACGCCAGGGATTTCATGAATTTTCCGGTCGTTGGTCCCGAGTCATTCGTATACCAAAAGGATATTCCTTTGCCCCACAGGGGTCTTATGGAACAAAAAAGCATGTTCACTGCCATAAAGAAAAAAGATATACTTCTCCATTACCCTTATCAGTCTTTTGGATATCACATAGATCTGCTTCGTGAGGCTGCAATAGACCCAGATGTAATAAGCATTAAAACAACCCTCTATAGGGTAGCAAAAGCTTCCAGTGTTGTCAATGCATTGATAAACGCTGTCAAGAATGGCAAGGATGTCACGGTCGTGATAGAGCTGCAGGCGCGGTTTGATGAGGAACGCAACATGTATTGGACCCGCAAGCTCGAAGAGGCCGGAGCAAAGATAATCGATGGTGTGCCAAACTTGAAAGTGCATTCCAAGCTCTGTCATATAACAAGAAGGGAAGGGAATGAACTGGTGCAGTATTCCTGCATCGGTACGGGTAACTTCAATGAGGATACGGCAAAACTCTACTGTGACCACACCTTAATGACTGCTAATAAGAACATTACAAATGAGGTCGAGCATATCTTTGACTTTTTACGTTATAATTATAAGAGCTATATCTACAATCATCTGTTAGTCTCTCCTTTGCATATGAGAAAGAAGTTGACACGATTGATAAATAATGAGAAGAAGAATGCCGCTGAGGGCAAACCTGCTTATATATTTGCCAAAATGAACAGTCTAGTCGATGCACAAATGATACAGAAGCTCTATGAAGCGAGCAAGAAGGGAGTTAAGATAAGGCTGATAGTCAGAGGTATATGTTCATTGGTGCCGGGTGTCAAAGGTATGAGTGAGAATATTGAGGTGATAAGTATTGTGGACAAGTACCTCGAACATTCAAGGGTGCTCATTTTCTGCAATGGGGGGAAAGAGAGGTATTATATCTCCTCAGCTGATTGGATGGGAAGGAACCTGGACAGCAGGATAGAGGTGGCAGTACCTATCTATGATAAGGATCTGCAACGGGAGCTCAGAGATTATATGGAAATGCAGTTCCGGGATAATACAAAGGCAAGGACCATCAATGAATTTCAGGACAATACTTATAGAAAAGGAGGAGAAGGGGAAACATATCGTGCTCAAGTGGATATCTATAGATACCTTGAGGGGAAATTAGCACCCGGGGGTCAATAAGTGAAATTTGCAGCTATCGATATTGGTTCTAATGCAGTACGGTTACTTCTGTCAAATGTGAATGTGGAAGGCCCAGAGCCTGTTTTTGAGACAAGTTCCCTTATACGGGTGCCTGTGCGTCTTGGTGATGATGCTTTCATGCGCGGCCACATATCTGATGTCAAAAAAGACCAATTATTGCAAGCAATGAAAGAGTTCAGGGTCCTTATTGATGCATTTATGCCTCTCGATAGCATGGCCTGTGCAACCTCAGCTATGAGGGAGGCCGATAACAGTGAATCTATCCTACAGGCCATAAAGGATGAGAGCGGGATAGAACTGAGGGTGATCAGTGGAAGTGAAGAGGCACAGATGATCTATGCCAGTCATTGTGAAAAGGTCATTGCCAGTGAAAAGAACTCAGATGTTCCGTCTTCCGGTCCATATCTCCATATCGATGTGGGTGGAGGAAGCACTGAGCTTATCCTTTATGACCGGAACCTTATGATCGCATACAACTCCTTCAATATCGGTGCTATCCGTATGATGGAGGAGTTGGTCACAAAAGTAGAATGGGACCGCATGAAGGATTGGGTCAGGTCCATTGTAAAGGATTTTCACCCTGGTTCTGCAGTTGGGAGTGGCGGTAATATCTCAAAGGTATTTTCTCTAGCCAATGGTAAGGATGGCTTCCCGATGTCATATGCTGACATGAAGAGAATATATGAGCTCCTGCGTTCCCAGACCATCGAGCAAAGGATAAGTAAAATGGGTCTTAAACCTGATAGGGCTGATGTCATAGTGCCTGCCTTGAAGATATATATGTCTGTTATGAAGTGGGGAGG
>CAZBJM010000057.1:0-12194 GCA_964492225.1 uncultured Methanosarcinales archaeon | reverse complement strand
CATAGGTTCATGGAACTGCACCCGGAATGTCCTTATTGCGGATGAGCATCCACAATACCTGTCGCACATCCCTGTTGAATAAGAAAGATGCAATGGCTGGCAATAAGCTATATATCCTGAACCTCATTTCTGCCAGAACGAAGATATCCATCTTCTTTTCTGTAAAAACAGGTTCAATGTACAGCTCTGTCATCTCATGGCAAGTGTTCAGATAGCCCTGTACCGCATAGAGGTACCCACACAGAATTCCTGTATAGGCCGGGTCATCAAAACCAAAAGTGATATTGCATTTGAATTTGTTAATGTGGACCGCCCCAAGTACCCCCTTGGTCAACTGAAGTCCGGGCCTTAGCAATTTTTTCCCGACATACATCATTCTATTTATGTCACCATCTTGTTCCTCTTCCTGTCCTGCCGGCCCATCTAAAGCTTCATCATAGTTGATTTTGCCTGCTGGGTCTATTGTGTACTCAAAAATGAGCCATTTGAAAGTAAGAGAAAGGTCGGACCGCACGTTGCTTATATCTACCCTGATCCTGATGTGGAAGGAAATAAAAAGGCCAATAAGTAGCAACACTACCAGTGCCAAGATGATTATTTCAATGAGCATCGGCGGCCTGTATGGGTTTTGTGTTTATCTATTGTTCATCTTGTCCTATGGAGGGTTGTTCTCCATGGGATACAGCAGTAGTATCATCTCCACCTTTGCCCTTCTTGACCTTGTTCTTTATGGTCCGTAGCTTTTCGATAAGCTCCGGAACAAGGTCAATTAGCTGCCCAAGGTCCGACTGGCCTGTGATAGACAATAATCGCACACCTTCGGGGGATACTACAATGAATGCAACTGGTTCTATTCTTGCACCAGCCCCGCCACCTCCACCAAACTGCCCCTCACCGTCTTTCTTTTTTCCCTCTCCACCGCCTGTGCCAAAACCAAAAGAGATCCTGCTTACAGGAATCAATGTCTGCTCACCAAAGGTCATTGGTTCCCCAATAACGGTATTTGTGTTCACAAGCTTTTCAAGTTCCTCTGATACTCCTTTTATTACCTCTTCAAGTGACATGGTGTAACTCCTTTAAAGGATAGACCTTCCATTCCCAAATATCCAATGCTGCCCTTGCATAAAAATGTAGGCATATCCCCTTGGAATACGAGCTTCTCAAGATTGCATATCCTGGAAGAAGTTCTTCAGGGAGTACTTTACCCTTTCAGGCTCAACATCAACGAACTCATCTCTTTCATCTGGAGGGAATACCCCAAACACAGAGAATTTTCCAAACTTTTTTGGTGCTTCTGTGAGGAAGCGACCATCCAGCAATATCCTCACACCATAATCCGTAGGAGAGCGGACAACCCTTCCCATAGCCTGCCGTATCTTCCTTATGGTGGGTATCTGCACTGCGTAATCCCAGCCTGCACCATAACCGAACATGTGGTCATAGGCAGATTCCACCGCATTTGTCCGGTCGTTCAATGCTGGATATCCCACACCAACGACAATGACCGTTCTTCCTCTGCCATCACGATAATCGATGCCCTCACTAAGGGTTCCCCATAAGTATGACACCAGAACAGCCTTGCCACCCTGTTCCCCTATCCTGAAGAACTCTTCCCTTATTTCCTGTGATGATACTCCTACCTCATCAAGGAATACCGGTATTGTGAGCTGTTCGTTGAGCTTTGTATAATAACGTCTGGCTTCAGCATAGCTCTGAAAAAAAATAATAACGTTCCCCGGTGTGAATTCCACTGCATCGGACAAGGTCTCCTCCACAGCCTGATTTGTGCGCTGGTCATCCCTGTTCTTTGCAAACAATGGCGGGACAGACACAGCTATCGTGAGGCGACGGTCAGGTGGGAACGATGTGGGATATGCTATTTCACATGTCTCCCTAGAGATACCAAGAGTGGTCTTCACTATGTCGAAAGGACGTAATGTTGCGGACATAAGTATAGCTGAGAACACCGAGTTAAAGAGGGGTTCCGTCACATTCTTCGGGATACATGTGAAAAGTTCCACACGGCCATATATCTCATTATCCATATCCCTTCTTACATTCAGTATAGGATAATAGTTCAGGTTACTTGCAAGTATAAGATAAGAGGAGAGAAAATCCGCTGTATAACGAATGGAAGAGCGTTTCAGTACCTTGCTCAACCCTTTTTTGTACTGGTCCTTATAGCTCTCGTCCAGCATTGCCCCAAAAGCGCTTGCTTCGGCCAGTGTTTTTTGTATAGCGGTCTCATCTCCGAATCCAGCTTCCTTTGCTATCCTGAGAAACTTACCGCTTATCATATCATTGCGCTCATAGGGATCACTTATACGAATATCGTACCAGCTCTTGCCCACCCGCTCCCGCTCTCCGAATTTAAAACGGGATGTGTAGGTTTCCCTTACAACATTGTACAATATCCTGAAAAGGTTGTGGGCGCCACCGTCTGGCATCGTATCCAGGTTAGCTTCTATCTCGGCAATGGCCTTCTCAATAGTATGTTCTGTAATTGTGATGGAGGAATGAGACCTTGCAGCAGACTCGATGTTATGTGCTTCATCAAAGATGGTTATGACATCCTGTGCTTCTTTCTCCAGCCAGTTGAGGACATTATTGAAGATATCAGCATTCAGGAGGTGGTGGTAATTACAAATAATGAGGTCAGCATATTTTAGTTCCCTTTTCAGTAGCTCATATCCACACATACCCTTCTCAAAGGCGTAATCATTCACTTCTTCAGGCGCACGTACATCGGCAAATAACCACTGCCTGAAAGACTCACCTTCAAAGCGCAACACCTCGTACAACTGATTGCATGACCTCTCCCTCAGATCTTTCATCTTCTTATCGGATGCTTCCATTTCCTTGGCAAGGGTGTCACGTAGGGCTATCAGTGCTGGGTCTTTGGAACGCTTATAGTTCTCTGTGGCTGATCTCATTTCCTGCCTTTTTAGTTGCAGGTCCCGCTCCAGTTCAAGCATCTCAAAGGTATTATCTCTCTTGACTGCACATTCCTCGTAGTCCACCCCATTTGGACACATGGCAGTCTTGCCTTTGACCACAGCAACCTTTACATCGTTCTTTTGCTTTATCTCCCGTGCCTCACTGATGAACTGTACCATTTGCTGGTGGACATTGGTAGCTATTATCACAGTCTTCTGCAGTTGCCGGCCAACATGGAGTGAAGGCGCTAGTGCACTTAATGTCTTACCTGTGCCACATGCCCCCTCGAACAGGATGATCTCCCTGTTCATCAGTGCGGTGCGTATCCTGTCCATGGCATCCTGCTGATTGGGGTAACAGGTATCCTTTGGAAAGTACTTCATAGATCCGCTCTTCTCGCTCATTGCTATCCCTATTACCTCACATTACTTAAATCGTTTCGATGCAACTTATTTTACAGGAGTGACCTTGTGTTCCATACTGGCTATTACCTTATTGGTCTGCGCATCTATTATTACTACATCCACCAATGTGTCTTTTCTAAGCCCATAGTTATTGGATGTGTTTGTCATGCCGTTGATGTGTACCACTACAGATGATACATCGGTCCCATTTATACTATCGTTGCCACAAAGACTTATCTTTTCTCCGGCAGACCATAGACCATCTGAGAGGGCATGATTCCGCTTCTTATACTGAACTAGCTTGCCATCGTACCCGATATGTTCATAGATTATTGAAATATCACCGTAGTGCTTTGTGCCACTGCCAAATGCACCAGTATAACTACTACCCCTGCCACTGGCGACGATCTTTACAGAGCTTGCATCCAAGGGGGCACCGCTTCTATGCACAAGCACGATGAAATTCTCCTCATATCTTACCTCATTGGGCACACCACCCCTTATGCTTTCGATCTCTATCACAGCCATTGGAGCTGGTCTCAATGAGCATGCCATGTCATGCCCATACAGTCCTGATATCACAATACCTGCAAAAAGGAATGTCATGAAGATCAGCAGTATAACTCCAATTACAGGCGAAAGTGCAGTACAATCACGGCCAAGAGGGGAATATTTCCAATTATAACAGATACTTGTACTTTTTTTTCTTGTAGGGAGAAAACATTCCATAGGTGCATGGTAGAATGGGTACTATATAAGTATTGCATAATTGATCTAATATAAATGTACCATTAAAGTATCTGGGATTTAAAGACCAAATCTTCAATAGCGTGGAATTTTTTATACCACACACAAGTCCAGATACATCTATAACGATTGCTGAGGTGCCTCAATATATGGCTTTTGAGAAACCTGTGGATATTCACTGAGATTGTCTAATTAGCTCATATTTCCTTCATTTCTGATCAGTTAACAATAAACACGTGCTAAATCTACTACAAAGACGCGGCACCTTTTTACAGTCCAACCCCACAGCTCGCCGCCAATCGCGCGCGTTTTTACCGAGGGCGGGCAGTATATAGGAGTTAACGTGAAAAATGGAGTAACTTTTAAAAAAGCGATAAGAATATAAAGCGTATTTCTGATTAGACAAACTCCCACCATCTATTTATCAGTATATAGGAGTACAAATTATTTAATGGAGAATTATATATACAATGTGTTGTATTATAATATATTATACAGTATTATAATATCTTATAATAGTTGTTATGTTCTAGGTGAAAGAGGGGAAATTATGTCTATCATAACGAAAAAAAGCATGTCTACAAAGGAATACGCACACGCGCTACTTCCTTATTCCATGCATCAGAGGATAGTAGGTCATAAATGCAAGTTCAGTAAGCAGGATAAGCACGTGGTTCAAAGCCAGATGGCATTATATCCGCCATCCCTTGATACTAATAAGATCGTCAATGAAGAACTGGATAAATGTATCGCATTTTTGCCATATTGCGCAAAACCCCTGGTAGATGGCATATGCCCAACTACGTTAAAGACAAATACCCGGAAAAATAAAATGTGCATTAAGGTGCTGGGTGGCAAATGCGAGGTAAATTGTTCTCTTGGTAAAATGGCAGATGTACTTCTGAAGCATGGGTTCACCAAAGACCAGATATTTATCATCGATAGCACCTCTAACCTTATTCCATGGCTCATTCAGAAGAAAAAGGAAGGCTACAAGTATTTCATGCCAGGTGTGGGGTGCAAATATGGGGTTTCCTATGCTTTGGACTATATGGGTAAAGAACTTGGATTCAGTGGTTGCATAATCTTCCTAGATGACCATATTCCCGGAGATACGGAAGGTGGCGTGTGTCGGCACAAGAGGGACTTCCTTGCCATGGAAGGTGTCGATAAAGGAAAGAGGACAAAGATAGCTGATGAGTCTATTGCCCTGATGGATCAGATCCTATCTGGCAAATATAAGAATCAACATGATATGCACAGAGAACGCAAAACTATCGATAAACTTCAAAAGGCCATACCGCTGTATCAAAATGAGTGATAGTGGCCCATGCTCCAAAAAGACAACATTTTCCAAATAGCTGGTCCAAGCTATAATTAACAGCCGCGCTCGGGGAACCCTCACGCGCCTTAGGGCCGGCTGCAATATATATTAACAGGCCTTACATTCAACGATACCTATATATTTGATTTATGTTATGTAGAAATCAGATTTCTGCTTGAAGAGCTTTGTGCCAATATGGGCAGAACATGATGGAGAAATGTAAAATGGTAGCAATAATCGTTATTGATGAATGTGTAGGTTGTGGAACATGTATAGATGAGTGTCCGGCAGCAGCTATGGCACTTAATGCAGATAACATTGCTGTTGTGAATGCAAGCGATTGCCTGGATTGCGGCGCATGTGTCGATGTTTGTCCGACAAGCGCCATCAAAATGGAATAAGCAGGTAGCTATTCCTTTTTCTATTTTATACCTATCATTACTTCCTGAGGGATCGTTATGTCAGAAAAGATAAGAGCAGGTGTCCTGGGAGCCACTGGGGCAGTGGGGCAGAGATTTATACAGACCTTGGAGAATCATCCGTGGTTTGAGATTACATGTCTTGCGGCATCCGAGAAAAGTGCAGGCAAGAAATATGCCAAAGCCGCAAACTGGAGACTTGAAAGCAGGATGCCAGAATGTGTAATGGACATGGACATCGTAGCAGTTGACCCAAAAAAGGTTGACGCTGATGTGGTGTTCTCCGCCCTTCCATCGGATCTTGCCAAAAAGGTAGAGGCCGATTTTGCAAAGGAGGGTTTTGTAGTATCGAGCAATGCGTCTGCCTATCGTATGGAAAAGGATATACCACTGGTGATACCCGAGGTCAATGCAGAACATCTGGGTCTTACAGATGTGCAGCAAGATGGTCGCGGATGGGATGGATATATTGTGACAAATCCAAATTGTTCCAATATCATAATGGTCCCAACCTTAAAGCCTCTTATGCAATTCGGACTTGATTCCGTTCATGTGGCAACCATGCAGGCTATTTCAGGTGCAGGTTATGATGGAGTTGCATCCATGGCAATACTTGATAACGTCATTCCCTACATCGGCGGAGAGGAGAACAAGATGGAGACCGAACCTCTCAAGATCCTTGGAGAGTTCGATGGTGCAGAGATCATACCAGCGGATATCAATATCAGTGCGTCCTGCCACAGGGTCCCTGTAATGGATGGGCACACCGAAGCAATATGGGCAAAGATGTCTGACAAGCCAAGCCCTGAACAGGTAAGGCAGGCATTCCTTGATTTCAAACCTGAGCTGGGCGACCTTCCCACAGAGCCTGAGCAGGTATTGATAGTAAGGGATGAACCCGACAGACCACAGCCACGCCTTGATAGGAACATGGGCGAAGGGATGAGCATCTCAGTAGGCAGGATCCGGGAAGGTATACGTTACATAGCAATGGGACACAATACTGTCCGCGGAGCTGCAGGTGCAAGTGTCCTCAACGCTGAGCTCCTGTGCAAGGCCGGAAAGCTCTGAGGTCATATAAATATGAAGGACAGATATGCATTGAGACTAGTGGTGCTGATGCTACTATTTGTCTCATGCATAGCTCTGACCAGTGCCTCTAACTTATTTGAACTGGAGCTAGTGCCTGTTTCAAAATTGCTTGAACAACCTTCTGTATATGATAGTACCTTAGCATATCGTAAGATCAGTGTTATTGGGAATATCTCGGAACTGGGAAAATTCTCGGTTACCATCACTGCTGACAACCGTTCATTGAAGACCGACGCCGCCAGACTGGAACTGTTCAATGGCTTCCAGGTGGGAGACCAGGTAATGCTCACTGGGGAGTTCAGGCACGATCCTATCGGAGGAAGTAGGATGTATCCGAACTATGTGTTGCACTATCCTGTACAGAATGCAGGACATGCCAATATAAGCGATATAAATACGAATTCTTCCTTCAATGGCAAATATCTGACCACCATTGGTAATCTAACTAGCATCGAGCTGGTGTCTGGACGATATATTGCAGTGGTCAGCGAGCCGGATACCATGGAACAGGTCAAAGTGGTCTTCTATGGCACAACCGACCTTAAGCCAGGAGAGGAGGTAAAGGTGTCTGGCCTATATAACGGCGGCATTATCCATACCGAGAACTTCGCAAGGAATAGATCACCTTTGTCCATCAGCACACTCATTCCAGGTTTTTCTTCATTGACGGCTCTTGCTATACTTGGTGCTGTGGCGATACTTTTAAGCCATAGACAGCATAAATGATATCGATATCATGTTGATCGTATTATCAGTTGGCGGGTCCATTTTGGCAAAGGGACTGAAGCCTGAAAGTTTCCAATCCTATGCTTCTATGCTAAAGAAGCTTGCAGAAGAACACACCGTGGTAATTGTAACAGGCGGGGGTACCGGTGCCCGGGATTATATCAATGTGGCACGTAGTGTCGGATGTAATGAGGTCGAATGTGATTACATCGGCATTGATGTGACCCGGTTGAATGCAAAATTGCTCATTGCCGCCCTGGGAAGTGCAGCATATCCGCAGCCCCCTCGTGATTATATGGAAGCACAGGCGGCCCTTTCCTCAGGCAAGGTGGTCGTCATGGGAGGAGTGATCCCTGGACAGACCACAGATGCTGTTGGGGCCATACTGGCAGAATATATCCGCGCCGACCTCTTTGTCATAGTGACAGCCATCGACGGTGTCTATACAGCAGACCCTAATCAGTATCCTGATGCAAAGAAATTTGATGTGATGACCCCAAAGGAGCTCATCAAGATAGTCATGAGCATAGAAATGAAAGCTGGTTCCAAATCGCCAGTGGACCCACTTGCAGCAAAGATAATTGAACGCTGCAACCTTGAGACCATAGTGATGGATGGTAGCCTTGCTGAAAATGTGTTACTGGCCTTGGAACAGGAAAGTCATAAAAAAGGAGAAAGAGATAGAGTCCATATGGGGACTCGCATCCGGGCTTAAATGTAGGCGATGAGATACTCCATTGCGCATGGAGGTCTTTCTGCCTCATTGTTCCCACATTTTACTTTTTCCCTTGACTCTTTCAGTGCATTGAGTGTTTTCTCAAAGGTCTCTATCTGCATTTTTGCTTTCATGACCTTCTTGTTCTCTTCTTCGAGCTTTGCCCTAAGGTTCCTGCGCTGCTCTTCCGGTATATCTGCACCGTCCACCTGTTTCTGATAGTGCTCAGAGAGCTTGACATATTTACGGAATATCTCATTCATCGTGTTCAGATCTTTTTCGAGGTCTTCTATTGATTTTGCCATAATGTCCACCCATGAATTATAATATTGATATTTTATTGGCAGGACCTTTGTTCCAGCCACAATCTAGACTTGTATTACAAATATATAACTATTTCTATAGAATTGAATATGATAATACTAATTATGATGATGTAGTCTACAGAGTGAATATACATAGCATGCGCCGCAGTGTGACCAAAACTCCTCATTAGCTCGTGTATGAGAAACTATAGCACCAGTGAATCCTCTAGCATCTAGTCCATTTATCAAAAAATGAAAAAAGCATCCATTGGATGCTTATTTACTTGCCAAGGACGAGCCTTGCTATGTCACTACCAACGTCTGAGGTGGTGGAGCTTCCTCCCATATCGAAGGTCCTTACCTTTGCCTGGAGGATATTCTTACCCAGAGATGCTACAATGGCATCAGCTGCCTCTTTTTCACCAAGCTGCTCTATCATCATGGCACCTGCCCAGATGGTGGCAATTGGATTTGCCTTGTTCAGACCTTTGTACTTAGGTGCAGAACCGTGGATCGGCTCGAACATACTGGTGCCTTTGGGGTTGATATTACCACCTGGTGCTAGTCCCATACCGCCCTGTATCATTGCGCCAAGATCGGTTATTATGTCACCGAACATGTTCGGAGAGACAACTACATCGAACCATTCCGGATTTTTGACAAACCACATGGTCATAGCATCCACATAGTTGAAATCCGTGGTCACACCAGGGTGTTTTGCTGCTATTGATTCAAACTCCCTTCTCCAGAATCCATAGATATCGGATAGCACATTTGCTTTATCCACGGAGGAGACATGTTTCTTACGCTTTTCAGCCAGGTCGAAAGCATATTTAATTACCCTGTTGGTACCCTCTTTGGATATCATGCCCACCTGATAGGCTATTTCTTCACTGTCGGTCTCGATATCAAGCCCGAACTTTGCAGAATAGAGGTTCCTGGATACTTCCAGTAGGTCCTTGCTCTTGCCTTTGCTTGCCTTACCACCGATGCCGATATAGAAGTCCTCTGTATTTTCACGCACAACGACAAAATCGATGTCTTCTGGGGTCTTATCCTTGATAGGTGTCCACACACCCTCAAGCAACTTGATGGGGCGAAGGTTCACAAACTGATCGAAATAGAACCTTGTAGCAAGCAATATGCCCTTCTCAAGCACACCGGGAGCCACCCTTGGGTCACCAACGGAACCGAGATATATCACTGGATATTTTTTCATCTCTGCAAGGGTATCCAGTGAGATGAGCTCACCTGTTTTAAGATAATGCTCAGCACCGTGGGGATATGGTATCCATTCAACATCGAACCCAAATCTCTCACCTGCAGCCTCTATGACCTTACACCCCTCGGCTATGATCTCAGGACCTATTCCGTCGCCTGGTATCAATGGTATCTTATATTGTGTCATTTTCTACCTCTTTTTATTTCCTTTACTCGTAACGCCTGTTCAGATAGTCTTCCTCGTATACTCGATGAGACCGCCGGCGTCCATGATGCCCCTTACGAAATCAGGGAGCGGCGTTGCCTGATATTTCTCATTTCGTGTCTTGTTCGTAATGACCCCCGTTGGAAGGTCTACACTCAGTTCATCGCCATCGGATATCCTGTCGGTATCGGGACATTCCAACAGTGCCACTCCGATGTTGATGGAGTTCCTGAAAAAGATACGTGCAAAGGATTTAGCTATCACACAGTATATCTTTGTACCCTTGAGAGCTATTGGTGCATGCTCCCTTGAAGAGCCACATCCAAAGTTGTTCCCTGCTACAATAATATCGCCTTCCACTACCTGCTTTGCAAATTCAGGCCTCACACCCTCAAAGGTGTGTGCTGCCAACTCTTTTGGCGTATTGAGGATAAGGTACCTGCCAGGAATAACGGCATCTGTATCCACGTCATCTCCAAATTTCCAGACTCTTCCTTTCATATTTACACCTGAACAAAGTTTATGCTATTCATATTCAATGCTGAACCATATAATACATACACTTATACTAAAAAGTAATGGCTAGTAAAATGGCTTCCAAAGCTTTTCTGTTTAGCATCAGATCCCACCAACAAGTTGTTCACTGCCCCCGTGCCAGCTCAAGCGGGGTCTCATCCTAATGAGATGTGTCGATTCGGTGCTATCGTCGACCACAAGGGCAGCCCCCCTCTCATTCCCCATCTTCCGGATGTACTCTTCGAGATCCTCCTTCATATAGGTAGGTCTGGCAGTTCCAAGAGCAAGGATATCCTCATGGGAGGTGAGCCTGTGGCAGATTATTATATCGGATTGCGACATCACATCCGGATGCAGCGATGATGGACGTTGCGTTGCCATTACAATGGAAAGACCAGGTTGCCTACCCTGCCTGAGCCACTCGTTGATGAGAACATCGGATGCGAGGGTGCTCCTTTCCTTTGGGACGAACTGCTGTGCCTCATCAATGAACATCCAAACCATGGGCATCGTTCTTCCTGAACCTTTATCCCCCATCAATTCTTTTTCATAGGAGCGCCTGGCCTCCAAACGTTCATGATAGATGCTCTTTGCGATAAAGCCAACTACTGCAGATCGTACCGCATGGTCCCTGATTGTGCTCACATCAATGACAGAAAGCGTCCCACCTTTTGCGATATCGGATATTCCATTCCCCTTTGCTGCAAAAATACCCCATGTCATTGCTGTCTTGAAGTAGTTGATGGCAGCGACCTTTGAAACGATGTCACAACGCTCATCCTCTGATAATGTATCTATTATGTCCTCAAAGGAAAATGAAGCAGACAACTCCCTTAAGGCTTCTGTTACCCTTACAATAAGCACGCCTACGTGTGATATCGGATCAACATCGAACAAACGGCACCATTCATATCCATCCATCGAGCTGATGGGTATCACTATGGGCCCTACGGCAATGTTCCGCTGTTCATAGCTTTTTGTACTGTTCTGCGGCACATATACCTCTGTATGGAAACCGGCAGGTTCAAGTCCCCACTCATGCAAAGACTGGGTCTGCATGGTATTGCCCATGGCAAATGTCCAGAATATTCCCATAGTATCGATGACAACAGACGCTATATCCATTCTGGTCATGGGAGGCAGCATCAGCAACTCCTCGATGATGACAGACATTGTATAAGATTTGCCGTAACCCCTCTTCCCGCTTACCAGAATGGCGTGTGGTCTGCGGACGTCAAGCTTCACATAAGAGCCTGCTGACCGGTCCCTTGCAAGGTACCTCCCCAGATATAGCATAGCATCATCTGAAGTACCATCGCCTCCAAGGACATATTGTTTCTTTGAAACCCCTGCGCTAAAACCTGTTCTATGACCTTCCATACTGGCATGGAGTGGTAACACATATAATAATTTTCCTATTTGATACGAAAAATATTCACTATATTGTATACCTTTTATGATTGAAGTTGGAACAAAGTGAGGCATCGTGCACCGCGTGTAAAACTTGGCGGACGCCCAAATAAGTTGTAAGGCTCACCGGCGCATCGTGCACGCGCGCGTAAAACTTGGTATGCCCGTTTACC
>CAZBJM010000056.1:0-12437 GCA_964492225.1 uncultured Methanosarcinales archaeon | reverse complement strand
TTTACGAAACCGTTGCCGTAATAGGGGTCAAATCCTTCTTGACCAAGGTCATCGGAGCTTTGGCTAAGCAGAGTTATAAAATCTGCCGGCGAAAGAGCCTTGTTTCGCTGCTTTGCCATGGCAGCCATTGCCGATACCATAGGTGCTGAAAAAGACGTGCCGCTGTCTGTTTTGGTACCGTCATCCATATAGAGAGAAAGAATACCGGTGCCCGGTGCGGCAACCGTAACCTGGTCGTTGAAGTAAGAGTAGGCCCCGTCATAGACAGCCTTTACCGCCGAACCGCTGGTTACATGGCCATCCTGCTTGCAGGCAGATACGCTCACTACACAATCATAGGAAGCCGGATACATGTATTTATCGGGGCTTTTTGTCTGACCTGATAAATAATTTCCCGCAGAGGCAACAACAATAATGCCTGCATCCACTGCTCTTTGGCAGGCTTCCTTAAGAAGTTCCGAAGGATTTGTACTCCCCATGCTGAGATTTATTACATCCGCGCCTTTTTTAAGGGCATAGTAATCAATTGCCTCAATAATGGTGGCAACATCTGCATTGCCATTACTGTTATAGGTTACGTTGATAGGCATAATTTTTACATTTGCCGTCACTCCGTCTATTCCGACAGAATTATTTACCTGAGCCGCAATAATACCTGTTACAAAGGTGCCATGATAGGCATATGTATTTGATGCCAAATCATATTGCTCCAGTATGTTTTCAGCCTTGAAGTCCGGATGTTCTCTGTATATTCCCGAATCAATAACCGCAACTGTTACATCGTCACCAAGCATATTAGGGAGGCCCTGAGAATCAAGGCTGTTCCAGGCTGCCTGCACTTTTACAGCCAGAAGGTTCCACTGGCTCGGACTGTAAAATGGGGTATCCTGCAGGGTAAGAATGTAATTGGGCTCGTAGAATTCGGCCAAGCCGCTGCCTACAAGGGTCCGAGCTGTCTGTAAATCTTCTGTCAGGCAAAGCCCCTCGCCGACCATTTCAAGGTTTTTTACCGTATTTAAAGCAGCCCGGCTCATGGACCCCGGCGATTCAGCCAGGCGTACCAAATAACCGTTAAATTCTTCCTCAGGCCGGTCCGCAGCCTGAACATCTGTCTGAAGGGCATAGGAAAATATAAGTATAATAGTTAGGATAAGGCATAATAATCTTTTTTTCATCTTATATCCCTCTCAGTTTATATAGTTACCGCCGGAAACCAGTTCCGGCGGATTTTTTTACTTTCTGCTGTTTTTATTTTTTGCCGTACTTTTTAACTATTTCTGTAATAAAGCGGGTAAGAATCGTGCTTACTTCCATTCGGCTTGCTCCTTTCAAAGGATCGAAGGTATTTTCTCCCACACCCTGAATCAAGCCTGTCTTAGCGCACATGTAGACATATTCCGATGCCCAGCTGCTTATCTTGTCATCATCGTCAAATGCTAAATCCCTGTCATCCTCATCAAGGTTCATACCAAGATATTTGAGGAAACGAGAGAGGAAGACACACATTTGCTCCCGGCTTACAATATCATCAGGTCCGAAAATCTCATTGCTGTAACCGCTGACAATTCCCTTCTGAACTGCCCAGAGAACTGCGTCCCTGTACCAGTCTGCTCCCAGGTCATTGAAGGGTTGGTCCCCTTCTGCCTGAGGACTTCCTGCCAAACGCCAAAGTACTGTTACGAACATGGACCTTGTCATCGGCACATGGGGTGAGAATGTATTCTCGCCTGTTCCCGAGAAGAGATTTCGAGCGGCTGTAAATATGATATATTCAGCTCCCCATTCTACTTCAATGTCGTCAAAATTAACAGGCTTATCTGTCAGCTTGTAGTCGCCCAAACCGATAATCAGGTAGCTTACGCTTTCGCCGCTTACCAAGCACCAGGGCAGTATGGAAACATTTCCGTCCAAGTCTGTGTACTGAACAAGCTTGCCCTCGGCTGCTCCTGCTAAATCAACTATCATTCTGTTTACATCAAATCCGTCCCTGAGAGTTCCTTTGGGAATACGGAGTGTCAATCCGCCGCCTGTAATAATTATATCATCCTCTTTATTGGCTGATATCACTTTTTTAATATCTGCTTCTGCCAAATGCTTATAGGGCGATAAGAGGGTAAATACTTTTGCTCCCTTGTTATCACTGATAATTCTGCTTAGATTGCTTGCATTTGATAAACCCGGTGAATTAACCTCTATGGCAGTTACATAGGCACCATCCCAATATTCTCCGAAATCAGCATAGGCAGTATCAGAAAGTTCTTGAATCTCCTGTGCCTTATTATCATAAGCTGCCTTGGCATCCTCCACAGCTTTTTTCTGGTCTTCTGTAGCACCCAGGCCTGCTGAGTCAAGAGCAAGCCGGGCTTTTGCTAATTTACCGCTAATATCCTCAAGTTCTTCAAATTGTTCTGCACTAACTCCGTACAGCCCTCTTACAGCTATGAGATACCAGCCCCTGCCTAAAGCTGCAAAGGTCTTAATGAATGGATTAAGGGAAACATCATCCCCAAGATTCCAAACAATATCATCTTCTGAGCTTTCAGCTGTATCGAGTGCTAAGAAGTCACCGATGGTATAGAGCTTTTCATTTGTATGATCTTTAATTGGCATAAGGGCAAACTCAAAGCCTTGGGTAACTCCATTTTCTACCGAAGCTGTAATCTGACCGTCTGACGCATAATAGCTTCCTGCAGCTAAGCTGTCAATAAGAACTGTGATAGCCCTGTCCGTTACGGTAATCATCATGCTTCCATAATTGGAAGTATCAGCCGCATCACGTACTATCAGCTTGTAGTCGCCGGAGGCAAGAGCCTCAAAAGTATGGGTAAAGCCTTCATTCTTGTTCATGTTAATCCAGCTTAAATCCTTATCCCACCCAGGCGCACCCAAATCATAATCATCTGAAATCAATGCCATCTGGTAACGTGCATAGTATTCATTGTTTTCTTTTATAGAATCACTTATATTATATGCACCGCCGGCTGCATTTGTCAAGTTTATAGAGATGTAACCGTTGTTTCTCTCCTGGTTCCAGGCTTCATTAGGAGTAATGCTGCTCTTGCTCAGGTCAATTCCCAAGCTTGTCACGGTAATCACAGTCCGGTCTGTATTTCCCACTGTATCTTCAGCCACAAGTTCATAGCTGCCCTTATGCTCAATCTGCAGAGTGCCGTTCAGGTTAAGGCCCTCAGAAATATTGACAGCATATCCGTTGACAGTCACCTTGGCTATATCATGCTTTGCACCGGCTGTCTTATAGGCCTGCCAGGAGAGCATCCCGTTTTCATAGCTCATTTCCACTTGGGGAACTTCATCAGCTACTGTAATCATAAGGCTCGCTAAGTTTGAATTATCTGTCATATCACGAACTATAACAGTATATTCACCGGGATTCAAACTTTCGTAGGTATGTGTAAAGTTGCCCATATACATTTCCTTCCACTCCAACGTCGAATCATCTGCTATATTATCAAGGTTATACTCGCCGGCTGCCAAAGCCATCTGATAGCGAGCATAGTATTCATTCTGAGCAGTATCAGAATCAGCTGTATGGTAGCTTCCACCCACAGCATCAGTAAGGTCTACTGAAACAGAGCCGTTGCCTTTTGTCCTGTCCGGATTTGTGGAGGCAGCCGAAGTAATGGTGCAGCCGCTCAGGTCTATATCTAATTTTGAAACTGTAGTTCTCGATATAATTTCGTTTTCGGCCCTATCTTTAGCTTTTAATTCATATGTGCCGCCATAGTAAACAGGAAAGACCCCGCTATGATTATTGCTTGTACCCTGGTTGACTTTAAAACCATTTATAGTTACGGTATCAATGCCAGCCCCTTCGCTCATCAAGGAGCCGATTTCCTTATAAGCACTCCATAACAAGCTCTTGCTGTTTTCATCAAAGCTTATTGTTGCTCTCGGAAGACTTTCATCAATCTTACCCATGTAAAGAACTTTCGCGCTCCATGTAGAGTCGCCATTCACCGTGCGGGTCCAGTAGATGCCGTTTGCATTAATACTGAACACTGAAGGCTCTTCAAAAGAATTAGTTTCTAATTTTTCAAATTTACTGCCGTCAAATAAATATGCTTCGTGGGTGTTGACCGCTCCCTTTTTATTTCCGGTCTCTTCTGTAAAGCTTATATTGAGAGCCCCTATCTCATTTTTTCCGATGGCAGTATCATTCCATTCATCTCTTCCGATATAGAAATTCGCATCATAGAGGGGCACATCCACAGTGCCTTCGTTTCCTGACGGTGATTCATGGAACCAGTCCACCATAAGAACTGTGCTTACCGTATTACCTGAAATATCTTTGGCTATAATGTCATAGTTTCCATTGCTTGCAATGTTTCCAAAATCATACCTCCAAAGGAGCCGGTCATTTATGGCAGTCAACGAACTGTTTCCCGCATCATATTGTTTCCCGTTTATGCTGATATATTGAAGCCCATTGTTGTCTAAAACATAAAGGGACAGGGCTATGGTCTCGCTTCCCGCTTTTATGGATGCGGTAGCCGGAAAACTGCGGCTCCAGATAAACATTGGGTTTTGTCCGTCATATTCAGGGGTAGGAACCTCCCCTTTCGAGTAATATTCTACTATCCTGTCAAATGAGGCACTTGGACTGTCAACTTTGACGGTTACGCTGTATGCTGCGTATTTTTCATTTGTTACCTCAATAATCTTTGTCGGAGTTTTTCCTCCATTGTCGTTTGTATAGGTATGTGCTGTATGACCGGGATAATCGCTGGTCACCGTCACCTTTCCCCGGAAGTAGAGATCTATCTTTTCTGCCACGGTGCTGAAAGTAAATGAAGCATCTTTCTCTCCCATGGACAGGTTGCTTCGCAAAGGTGTCTCCTTGTTAGCCCCTTCTCCCCATGTAGGTGCAGAATTAAAGAGCCAGGCCTGACCGGTTTTGTCCGGGTCATAAAGAGTATCGTCAGAGTTTATGAAGGTGAAGGCTTCATTATCTATAAATATATCGATGCCGTCTTTAGAGTCCGTAACTATAAAGGCAACTGCAGTCTGACTTTCGGTATCTGCATCATATATGTGTATAATCCCTGAACCCGGAGCAGAAGGTGTAATGGAGAGCACACCTGAGACATAACCTCCTGTTTGACTGCCCGTCTGCTTAAAGTTAAGGATGCCCAAATTCAGTCCGTCATTAATATCATCTATTTCCGTCACGCTCAGAGCAGGCTTGGTTCCCCTGGAGCTTACAGCTGTGACAGGTATCAGGGTGGTAGTTCCTAAGGGTATTACTATAGAAGGAGCTACAGTATAGCTGGTGGATGCCTGTATAGCTTTATTCTGTGAATTGTTGGCAGAATAATATTCATTGTGGTCTGCATTTAAGACACCTGCAGCCATGCCGGTTATTGTGTCAGACCCGGTAAAGAGCTCAATCTTAAGGTCTAAATAACCTGCTTCTCCTGATTTAAAAGCCTCTGATGGAATTTGGATACTTCCGTGCACCCTTCTGCCTTTTCCTTTTTTAAGATCATTATTTCCCTTACTGCCATCTGTGTTAGGATCTTCGGCATTATAAATGTAGAGTATACCCTGCTCCAGATTTTCACCTGTATTCACATTTGCTGCTTGTGTATTTAACAGGTCTTGTGCTTGATCAATTTCAAGACTGCTGTCTCTTAAGTCTATCACAGAATAAGTCGTCTTATCATCTTTGCCTTTGCCATCCGCATAGGTAAACTGAGCATATACACCGTCCGCTTTGCCGGAGCCCCGGTTAGCAGCCAGGAAGTCTACATTAAGGGTTGTTTTGCTGCCATCTGCAGAAAGTTCTGCAAGAGAAACTTTTAAGTTTTCTATTTCCAAGTCAGGATATTCCTCCACTGTAAAGAGGTCAATGCTAGCCTGCTGTGGGTTGTTGTAACCTTCCTCCTCAATCTCACTTCCATACTCGCTCAAGTTCAGTGTAAAGACATCGTCTTTACTCAAGTCAGCTATCAGCGGGTCACAGAATCCTTCTAAAACTACGGTCTGGCCTGAGCGGATGTTATCCTTTATTTCCCACTCTGCCAACACTTGATCACCGGCTCTAAGTTTTGCGCTAATAGGCTGATTGGTGCTGCCTCTGATGGCTGTATCGCCGGTATTAACTGCACTGATATTTACATAGAGGTTGCTGCCCATACTGAAATCAGGCTTGTTGAAGGAAATCCTGCCTTGGCCGAGATTTGCTTTTCCCTTGCTGTAGCTTATGGCATACATGCCTAACTCGCTTTCCATTCCGCCTTCACTGTAGGTCGGCATAACAACATACTCTGTTTTATTTTTATTTTCGTAGCTTGTCAGTCCCAAGGTTGTCAAACTGCCCCGGGTGACAACCAGCAGCTCTCCGCCGCTTCCTTTTGTCGCCTGAACATTTGAGAAAGTCAAATTGTTTTTATCACCCATGTCATTAGGATATGCCCTAAGATTTCTTAAAATTTCATCCTTGGCATCACCGTATAAATTTCCTATATCGCTTTGGAGCAAAAGTCCGTTTTCCTTTATGAATCCTTCACCTTTAAAGCCTAAATATGCTGCTTGAGTGGTAAATTTGCCCCAGTCATAACGGATAGATGCCTCATAGGTATCCATATTCCTCATAGCAAGCATGACTCCATCACCCCAGCTGTTGGTATCCGCATCATAGGCGGACAGATAGAGAGCATTGTTAGTTGTATTTGGAACACTGCCGACATATACGGCAAAGATTCCCCCATTGCCGTCAGTCCCAATAGTAACCTCCAATTTTCCTGATGCCTCCCTTGCTTCTCTGCCATCTGCATTTGTCTGAACCTGACCGGTAAAGAAGGGGTGAATAGTTCCTTTTCCTGAATTCACTATGGTCTTTAGACTGTCGTCTAAAATAATATAAGTAGCTCCGTTCATTTCAAAGAGCAGGAAGGTGTGCTCCGCTACAGCCATTGTAGAGAAACCTTCTTCTGTCCCTGTCAGCATATCTTTATCTAATTCAGCAGTCAAAAAGCTTAAGTTTGAGAAATATGGACTTTCGTATTTCTCGCAGTCTCCGGCGGTGCTGTAAATACCGTCCTTGCTGTTGTTATTGTCGTAATCCTTGGTCATTCGAAGAAGATATGGAGGCCCCCAAGCTGCTTCTCCGCTTTCATTTATTGTGACCTTGCGCAGGCACAAGCGCTCCACGGTAAGGTGGTCAATTTTGTCGCCAATTTCTTCGTAAGCGTCCTGACGCGTGGTATATGCCACATAGTAAGCGCCGTCACTTAGCTTTGTAAATTCCACATTGCTTAGAGTCTGGTTGGTCATGGCCCCATCCGTATTCAATGCCGTTGAAGCAACTTTCCATCCTTCTGAAGTCTTATATACAATATTCAAGTTAGACCGAGTACCGAAAACATCCAAATAAGACTTTTTAATGCTGCGCAGATAATCATAATTATTACCGCCCATGCCCTTAGCATCCAGAAAATCTGTGTATAGTTTATAGTTACTGTTATCTGTATCCAAGGTCACCGTACTGCCAAAGAATATGGCATGGCCGCCACCCGGTGCAAACAAATAGTTTACTGTATCAGCATCGCCATACAAGATTTCAGGTACGGTAAAGTCCGTGGCATTGGAAATAGTGTCAGGTCCATCTCCGTCGCCTGCAAAGGGTGTTCTTGTATAACTCCATGTTGCTTTTTTAAGAAGAGTGTTTTTTGCTGCATTTTTCAGCCTGTTCTGTGAATAAGCGTTGTAATTTTCAAGAGATAAATAATAGTCATACCAATCCTTATAAAGATTATAGCTGGCATCTGACGTGTCAGGCCTTGGAATTTCCTTGAAATTGTCTGCATTCATAGCAGTTCCTGTAATGGCTCCTGCTGTTGTCGCTGTCGTATAAGGCTCCCCGCCAGGTTTGGTCGGATAATCTTTTTCGTAAGATTCATCCTTATAGCTGACCCATGTACAGTTGATGGTATAAGTAGTTGATATTCCGTCACTGCTTTCATCTACCCAGGCATCAAAATCTAAATCACCGGTGCTGCCATTATCTGCCGGTATGTATAATTTTCCGCCTGAGCCTGCAGGATTTGCCAGCCCGTATTTAAATTCAGCCTGCTCTCCCGAAGGGGCGGTGTCTTTGTATGTCAGTTCTGACATTACAAGTTGGGGAACATCTTCTGCTGCAACATTGTTTCCATCACGAGAAACAGTATATAATATAAAGTTTCTTTCTCCTGCGGATATCACCTTATAATCACTGCCGTAAAGCATATCCCTTCCTAAATTTGCCGCATCCACACTGGTTCCGTAACCTGATAACTGGAAGGGTACACTGTCGTCTGTAGGATTATAGGCCTGAGTGCCCATGTTCGAATCGGCATTGTCATCGGGCCCATAAAGCTTCTGTTTATTTACAGAGGATCGAGGCGGTCGTATGGTAACTCCCATATAGCCACTGTCTGAAGCATCCTGCTCTACCCAGTCGTTTAGGAAATGCCAGCCGGTTTCCCATTCCTTTCCGTCATAATCAACGGTATAGGTTACTGCATCAAGCTCAAAGGTAAAGGCAAGGAGCACAACACGCAAACCTAAACCAATGGAGAAGCCGAAGCCTTCTACGCTTGCCGGCTCATATTTAGCAACAGAAGAATCTTCAAGGTGCTCCATATTATATACTCCCAGCAGGAAGGTAGCTTCAAGGCCGATTTTAGCATATATCTCCAACTTCAAAAGTTCAACGCCCACACCTGCACCAACCTCTAAAGCTATGGAGGGAGATATCTCTATACCCTTCCAATAAACTTCGTTTCGAATATTTTCTATTCTTGCAAGATAAGTTATTGATGTTACATCATTATCGTATTGATCGCTGTAGTCTAAAGGTCGAAGAAGTACTGTGACTTCCTCTCCCAAGCCCATATCCTTTTGTTTTTTTAACACTACTTGAGTAGTGGATGTTCCATCGGAGCTTATGAAGCCTCCTATATAACCGGAATTTTTATCTGCAAGCTTCCACTTCCCATCAGTTTTGGTGTAAACATCCACGGCAAGCTTGCCGTTAAAGCGTATGTTAAATGCCTTACTATCTGTTTCAAATTCGTATCCTTTATCAATCTTATATTTCAGCTCTATCGGTTCCTTTGCAGAACCGGCTGATATAGCATCATGCTCGGGAATTGCTTCCTCAACGGAGTCTCTGATAACACCCAAGCCTGTGCCAATCTCAATCTCTCCTTTAAATTCGAAGTAGAAATATACTATAGGACAGACCGTAAGTCTCTGTTGAATACGGAATGACAGCTCCACAGTAAAGGATACAGTCATGCCTTCAAAGTAGTATCCGTTGTCCAAGGGGTTATATTCAAACATAAATGCTATCCCTACGGCAAAGCCCACACTGAAACTCTTTGATTGAAACTTGGATTTGTCAGGGGTAAGAGGTTTATTTTTTACTCTATTGTGTTCCTGTGAAGCTTTTTTGAAATCGTCGTCACCGCCAAAGTTGCTTTTGTCGAAAAAATCTTTAAATTGTGTCCAGTTTTCCTTATTCTTGTCGGTAAAACTTTCGTTTTCAGAACCTTTTCCAATTCCAACTTCACCTAAGGGCAAGCCAAGAGCAAAGCCTATCTTGTTTTCATCAAGCACTATAGTTACATATTCAGTAGCAGCTATCTCCATGGCTCCTAAATTGATACCTAAATCCAAATTAAATTCACCCATCTCACTGTCTTCATTATCATCCATATCAATGTTGGAGGAGGGTGCATCATCCTTTTGAACTTCCTTTAGATACTCGGCATCCGGAGTAGTGGAGTACTTGCTCAAGGTTACGCTGTCAGGCAGAACACCGTAAAATACACCTTGGGACTGCACATAAAAATGTTCGCCATTGTCTTTCCAGTTATTGTGCCCCCGCAGATATACACCGGGGCGGCTATGTTCTATGATTTCTTCTGTTGTGGCTTGCTGTTCCTGAGTAACCATAGCAAATGTGCTTGTACCGGTAAAGGAGCTTAAATAGCCGTTCATTCGCCCCAATCCAATTCCATTTTCATTGTATCTGTAGCCGGTAATCATTTCATCCTCATCACGGTCGATGCTGTAATCTTCTGTAATAGGTGTAGGACCGGCAATACTGTTTTCAATAACTATGGGCTCCGGTGCCTCAAAGGGATACAAAATATTTCCTCTAAAATCCGGATTCCATGTATATGACTTGCCATCCTTGGAAAGTACAGGAGGAGAAAAGTCTCCGCCCAATGGAATGTCCAAGATACTGTTTTCATTTGCCTTTGTTCCGTATTTAAGGTGTCCGTCAGAAGACCGTGTATAAGCCGCACCTGAACGCTGTCTTGTTAAGCCGCTTACTATATAACGATAGGCACGGGTTTCCGGTGTCAGCTTAGAATAAGCTGCACTGTCAGGATTAACAGCTGTTGTGAAGGCAGGAAGAATCTGTGCCCTTTCACCTTCATTGGCGCCCTCCGGCATAATCAGGGATCGGGGTGTCATTGTATAGCATACCTTTATGAAGTACTGGCAGTATTTCCCCTTTCTCATTACCGGAGCAAACTGTGTTTCATTTACTGCCTCCGGTGAGATATAACCCATGAACTCATCTTTTCCGCCAGCTTCTTCGCTAAGAGTAAAGCTTGTATTACCCTCATCAAAAAACCCGTCTATCTTACCGTTGCCGTTGGCATCCAAGTAGACAGCCATCCAGGTGATTGCGGTTTTCATGGCACTCCGGGCTGTTTGATAATCCTTATGATAGTAAAGTACGCTCAGCCCTCCCGCGAAATCTGATTCCTTCAAATAAATTTTCGCATTGCCCGGATAAGCTGTACCGTTTATTAGCAGCAAATCATCAGCATTCAGATTAAAGTTCACCCACTGAATATTTGTGGCGCTAAAGCTGAATTCTGTGCTATTCGTAAGGGCTGATGCATTAAGCGGTTTCGTAACACTTCTCTCGGAATATGAAGTTCTGAAGTCTCCTGAATTGCTGTCAAATGTATTGTAACCATAAGTAATGGCGGAACCAACTCCACTGCCTTGAGAGAAGCCGTAATTGCTGCCGCCGCTATAACCTGTAAGTGCTTCTTGTCTCCTGCTTGGATCGATTGCAGCAGCACTGCCCTCAACACGCGGCACTGAAGGTGCTAAGTCCACATTAACTGTGCTTGCACGTTGATAAGCAACCCTAAATTTATATTGTGCCGCAAGGTCTTCATTGCTTAGGGGGTCGGTGCCGCTTCCCAATAATTTTATTGAATATGTATTGCCTGATTCTGAAACATTAAACTTGTTGAAGGCATTCCAAGTTGCTCCGCTGTCCCTGCTCTGATAGACTATAAGATTGGAGATATCATAGCCTGCGGGAGGGTTGCCTTTGGATATTTGTATGGTAGAACCCACATAAAGCTTGTTATCGTTTGTTACCCCTCCACCGCCGCTTGTAATTTCCACTTTAGGCTTGAAGGAATCGTAGTTTGACAGGACAGCACTGTTTTCCGGAGCTGTATTGCTGTCATTGGGAGTGGATATTTCCAGCCAGAAGGCATCATTTCTGCCAAAGGTTCTTCGATATAGCTCTCCGTACCACAAGGAAACCATACTTGCATCATTCAGCTTATCTTTCTGGTGCTCTTTATTGGTATCATAGGTCAAGGTCATTTTTAAATTCAAGGGTTCTTTTTGAATATGGATGTCGCCATGGTAGCTGCCATAGAAAGGGTTGTCATAGTCATTCATATTGCCTGTATTTACGTCGGATGCACGTATTGTCCAAGTTTTATTCAGGGGACCTGAGCCAAAACGTTCAACATAAAGCGGGTTGTAGACCATCCTCTTTTTTTCCATATCATTGCCTACATAGAATCTCAGTCTGGGCTTTGTAAATGAATATAGGTATGTGCTTCCGGACAAATATGCCGTGTCATGCCCTTGCCTGGTTTTTATAAAAAAAATGTATCTGTTAAAAAGCTGTGATGCAGTGGCTGAGCTGCCTCCCGCGTCATTCCAGAAGCTTTCCGTCAGTGAAGCATGTCCTTCCTCGAAGCTGACAAAGGCCACACCCCTGCCTATTGCTTCTTCCGTACTTCCGCTATAGTCTTGCCCTACTTTTGGAGCAGTCTCACCTTTTCCGTAGATGATGCCGGAGCCATGGGTAAGTTTCCAGTACTGTTTTTGTGCTGTATCTACCATTTCATCCCACTTATTGCTTGGGTTATTAAATATAATTTTTGCAAGTGATGGCTTATATACCTGAGTAGACATATCCCCACTGTCCCCAAAAATCAAATCCGATTCTACACTCTCGGGTTTTTCAAGAGCTATTTGCCTGCCGATAATAGCTTCACCTGCGGAATTAGCCGATCCTTCAGCCTCGACAAGGGAGCCTGACACATCAATTATTTCCGGGTCGTAAAGCTGGCTTGCTAAGTTAGGCAGGACCG
>CAZBJM010000055.1:0-12879 GCA_964492225.1 uncultured Methanosarcinales archaeon | reverse complement strand
CCTAGCCCGGCATGGCGATGGGCTCCAGCGGATAAATGATGAACAACGGGTCTACTGAGGCTTAACCCGACGGGGTTGGCCTGTGAGGAACCGTTGGAGCACTGATGTTGCTCAAACCTTATGCTGTATCATGCAGCAGTTCGGAGAGACCCGTCGATCGTGAGTTCAAATCTCACCAGCCCCACCTTTATCTTCTATGTGTCCCTCTCAATTAAAGAGGGTTCTTCCTCCATGGCTTGCGGTACTGAGGTCTTGGTCCAAAAAATGTGCGCCGCCAAAACTAAATAGCCAACGCCGTGCCCAAATTTTCGCGCGCGTGCACCATATGTGCCGCCTGTTCTGTGATAGGAGAACAAGCTTGAATGCCACTTATCATACGAAAGTAGCGAATATGAAAAAAGAGTTACGAGGGACCATTATGTACTAAGGTGTCTACATCCTCGTCTTTGTACGCGGGTGATGCTTGAGGATACTAAGGAATGTCAATATCTAAAGCAATATACATTACTATATATAGTATAAATCCCGTTATAAACAAACAGCTATAGCTGTGACTTGCTATTATAAACTTGCATGTTCTGTAAATATTGAGATATTACATGCAAGCAATTATGTTGAATGGAATGTTCAGATTTAAGTTCTTGTGAACATGGACAAAACAGTAATAGCCATAAACGGCTTTTTTATGAAACAAAAAGGAGATACAAATGCAAGATCCACTCACAAAGATAAGAGAAGCAAAACCATTGATACATCATATCACAAACTGGGTCACCATATATGACTGTGCTAACATGACAAGGTCTTTGGGTGCGCTTCCTGTAATGGCACACGCCCCTGAGGAATGTGCGGATATGACAAACATAGCATCTGCACTCGTGATAAACATAGGGACATTGACCAGTGAGCTCATCGATAGTATGATATTCTCTGCAGCGGCTGCAAACAGAAAGGCCATTCCCGTTGTGCTGGATGCTGTAGGTGTTGGTGCGACCGCGTTTAGGGATGTAATGGCTGCAAAGGTCCTAGACTCTGTGAGGGTAGATATCATCAAGGGCAACTGTTCTGAGATCGCACGACTTGCAGGGGAGCAGGCACATACAAAGGGTGTGGAAGCTACAGAGATCGAGGCTGATCCCATAGAGATAGTAAAGTCTCTAGCACTATCCCGCGCATGCACTGTGGTCATGACAGGTGAGGTCGATATCATAAGTGATGGAAAAAGGGTCTTTGGGGTCAAGAATGGTCATGCAATGATGGGTAGTATCGTTGGAACAGGCTGTGTGGCCGCATCGGTAATTGCTACATTTGCCTCCCTTGATCGTGACTATGCGGCAGCTGCCAGGGATGCGCTTTGCTACTTCGGTATTGCAGGGGAACTTGCAGCAGCGAGGTCCAATGGGCCGGGCACTTTCAAAATGTACTTCTATGATGAGATAGCTGCCCTCAGTGATAAGAAGGCCAAGCCCCTCATGAAGTTCGAAGAGTATTGAAATGAAGTTCTACTGGACTGACCTGTATAGGATCTGAGATGATGCATAAAAAGGACTTGCTCAACAAGATCGACTTTTATCTTGTGACCGACCCGGGTCTTTCTACACATGGCAGCCTATCGGATGTGCGCAAGGCCATTGAGGCTGGGTGCAGGATAGTCCAGTATAGGGAAAAGTCCATGGGCACAAAGGAAATGGTAGAGGAGGCCACCCTACTTAAGGAGATATGTGGGGAAAAGGCGATCTTCATAATAAATGACCGTATCGATATCGCCTTGGCTGTGGATGCAGATGGGGTACATATCGGACAGGACGACATGCCTATTGGGATCGCAAGACAGCTCCTTGGTGATGGAAAGATCATCGGCCTCAGTGTACATGATGTAAGGGAAGCATTGGATGCTGAAATGGCAGGTGCGGATTATGTGGGGCTTGGTCCCATATTTGATACATCTACCAAAAAGGATGCAGGGGAAGGTATAGGCATAGAGGTGATCCGGGAAGTGAAGCAAAGGCTCAAGATACCCGTGGTCGCCATTGGCGGCATCAATAAGGACAATGGTAGTAAAGTGGTGCGTGCCGGTGCTGATAGTCTTGTTTCCATATCAGCTGTCCTATGCAGTGATGATGTGGAAAGGGAGACCAGGGAGTTCATCGATATCATTCGGACCAACAAGCACCTGCGCCAGGGTCCCTGAGCTATCCTACTCAGACATTCCAACTATTTAAAAAAAGGGGTCAGAGGAACCTGACTCCCTTTGGTACATCCCCTACTCTCTTTCTGAAGGCTTCCGGCCAGTTGGCGGGGTCCAGTCCCTTTTGGGCGAAAAAGGCAGATGCCCAACGTTCAAGTCCAACACCTGAGCATCCTGACCAGATTTCCTCTCCGGACTGGCACTTCACATTGAAGCCAGCAGGGTATTTGTTACCATTGACGCTTACGTTCTGGAATTCCAACCATTCTCCATCAGGACCACGGTATGGAAGAGGAGCCTCATAGTCCGTGGTACCTGCTTCAGATTGTTTAGCAACACCCGTCAAGCCCTCCTGTGCCATGAACCAAGGTGTGACCCAGGCTTTTCTCCACTCGAGCTCAAGGAGCTCATTGAATATGTGCATATATCTTTCGTGGAGCTCTCCAGCACATTTTAGGACCTGTTCCTTGGTACCTGCCCATACTATCTCTATTCTGTGGAACTCATCCACACGTTCCATGCCGTGGATACCTCCACTCTCGTATCTGTGGGAAGTACCGGACCTGTCGAATACCTTGATGGGGAAATCGTCAGTAGCTATGGTCTCACCCTGCAGGAATACCCAGAAAGGTGGGCATTGGGCATAGCACATACCACCTATTGGGTCCCCTATCTTTTCCTTTATAAGGGCAGTAGGCACTTCATGGGTCACTTTGTAGTGGTCAATGACCTCTTCCCAGTATTTCGGGTCTCTGGTCTTTGGTGGGCATACGTAGTATATCTCAGGATAGACGCCTTTTGCATGTCCTGACCTTTGCCAGACCTCCCAGGGTACAAGCTTTGGGAATATCATTTCCAGATATCCCAATGGCTCAAGAAGCTCTTCTAGCACGATCCTCTCAAAGGTCCTAAACATCCTGGTGGATTGAGGTCCGTGTATCCATTGCCCTCTGCTGGCACCTCTTTTTATCCAGCCTGCATCAACCATTGCCTGTGTAGGGTCTCCAGAGAATGTATGTTCCTTCTTCTCGCTCTGCCATAACAGTTGCCAGTGTTCAGCCTTACCGCCATATGATTGCTGGTCTATCTTCTCTTCTATGAGGGACAGTATCCTGTCAGGGACACGATTCTCCATTGCAGACTCATCCACATCAAGGTCCAGTCTGAGGATGCCTGCATCAAAGCTAATAGAACGTACATAGGGTATCTTTACTTCGCTGAGGCACTTCTCAGAGCCCATCTCAATGATAAAAGAGATGACATCAGTACCCCTTATACCTATGCGCATGTCCTTTCCAAGCTTTGCAGCAAGGGGTTTTTTCAGACGTAAAAGTGCATCGTGCACTCTCACATATCTACCGGACTCGATGCTAAGGAAAAGCCTATCTCCCTCTATCCTCCAATCCGTGACCTTTGCTCCCTGTCCTTCAGGAGCGCCTTTTGTGAATATGGTCTTGTTTGATTCCTCAATCAGTGCACTGATAACATCCTTTGCCGCCGTGGCATCGTTACTTGTCCTTATAGCACATTCCAGCATGAATTTCAGATCGCCCTGTTTGCTAACTATGATATCATCCTGGGGACAGCAGTTATCTCTCTTTTTGACTTCCATTCTGATCCTGTTCCTGAAGCAATTATATTGATAGATAAGACATTTGCATATTTACAAATGGTATTTACATGTAGTATGGCATGCCTGATGTATCTTTTGCCAGAAGTACCTTTTGATTCGGAGATCGTCTAATTAGCTCATATTTCCTCCACTTCTAATCAATGCTCAGTTAACAATAAACGCATGCTAAATTCATATAACGAAAGACGCAGCCCCATTTTACAGTCCAACCCCCGGCTCGCCGCCAATCGCGCGCGTTTTTCCCGATGAGTAGACTTTGTATAGAAATTAACGTGAAATGGAGTATCTTAAAAAAAGGATAAGAATATAAAGCGAAATTCTGATCAGATAAGCTCCAATGGAAAAATGACATCCCATCATGGTTATATAGCTTGTACAATATCAAAAGGCCTAATTACTTTCTAACACACAGGTGACTTTTTTGCGAAGTGAACTCATAAAGGACCGCGTATTTGCAGACAAACAGGCAGTAAATGAACTATATAACACTGGATACTATGGGCGCCCAAAGAACAATGGCCTTGAAATGACCCTTATTGAGGCTGCATATCTGCTCTATAAGAAAAAACTGGAAATTTGGACAAATGGCAGGATACTTGGGTTTGAAGAGTTCTTCACCGAAGCATCAAAGATGCAACAGAACTTTGATCTTAAGTATATAGTCTATAAGGACCTAAGGGAAAGGGGTTTCTATGTGCAGCCAGGGGTGACCGATTTTCGAGTATATCCACGGGGAGGGCACCCAGGCAAGACTCCTGCAAAGAGCTTTATATATGTCAGGTCCGAACGCATACCCATGCCACTTACAGACCTGATGGTATCCCTCAATGCAGCAGATAATGTACACAAGCAGATGATACTGGCAATAGTGGATGAAGAGAGCGACCTAACTTACTATGAGGTGAAAAAGACAAGCATTAAAGGCAGTATGCCAGCTACTCCCGTATCATCGGAACCTGCCCGTACCACTATCCTCGAGGACCGTGTCATCGTTTGGGAAAGAAGTGCTTCAGAGTATCTGCACAAGACTGGTTTCTATGGTAAACCCCTTGATGACGAGCGCCTGCAACTATCCCTGGTGGAGTCGGCCTATCTGATGGAACATGGTCATATCGATATACTGAACAGTGAGACAGGGGCCAGCCTGATGTTAGAGGATTTCATAACTCTGGCAGCTTCCATCGAACCGGACTTCCAGCGTAAGTACAAGGTTTATGCCGATATCAGGGAAAAAGGACTGGTCCCAAAGACAGGGTTCAAATTTGGTACTCATTTTAGGGTATATTCTCTGTTCGACCTTACAGAAAAGATGCCGCATTCTGAATATCTTATACACGCCATCCCTGTTGCTCATGTATTCACACTGCCTGTGATGTCCAGGGCTGTGAGGCTTGCAAACAGCGTAAGGAAAAGGATGCTATATGCTGTAGAAGAAAAGGGACTGATCTCCTACATCGATATTGGTAGGATAAAGATGTAATTGGAGCTCCAAAAGATGGAAAATGGTGCTATGCATATATATGAGATAGCCCCTCTGATAAATGAATGTTCGATATAATTGCAGTGGATATTTCAGGGAGGCATAAGGACGATGGATGCTATACCATGGTCTGCGCAGCGGTTGCCGCCTCGGTTACGCCAAATCGGATAGAAAAAGTGAACCAGGTGAATATTCGCTCTTTCAGAAGTGTAAAGCCACCGGACATAAACATGGTCGTGGAAATGATGGAGACAACAATATCCGAACTTGACCACGGGGGCACCATTGTGACAGAACCGGGTGATATGTTCAACAAACCCCTGTGGCTTGTCAGGAGCATGTTCACTGTTGATTTCAAATACGAGGAGTCTTTGGGCGAGAGGTTATGTATGGAGTTTGCACATCACGTATCTATCAGTGCCAGAAGATTCCTGCTCAGGGAAAAGACCTTTGATGAACGACCATAGGCTATAAAGATCATGTCAATGAAACGCGCGGTTCTGGTAAAACGGAACGACCCAAAAAGTGATGAGCATAAGGATGAGCTCAAGATGTCTGAACTTCGGGAGCTTGCTTTGGCTGCAGGCTATCTTGTGGTTTCGGAGATGACACAGACCAAAGCTCCAGACAAGAGGTACCAGATAGGTAGAGGAAAAGTGGAGGAACTGGCGGAGCTTGTGCTAAATGTCAATGCAGAGAAGGTGATATTCTATAATCCCCTGAGCACTATGCAGATCTATAATATTTCTGAGACATGCCGCCGGGAGGTCATCGATAAGTTCCAGCTCATCCTTGAGATTTTCGCAACCCGTGCCACTACTCATCGCTCCAAGCTCCAGGTGGAATTGGCGCGGCTTGAGTACGAGTTGCCCCGGGCAAGAGCCATAATCTCAATACTCAAAAAGGAAGAACGGCCGGGCTTTATGGGCATGGGGGGATATGAGGATTCCTATGCACAGGATGTAAAGAAAAGGATAGACCGCATAAGGATCGAACTGGACGGCATGGAGAAGGATAGCGATTCTTTGCGTGAGTTCAGGCTCAGGAAGGGCTTCTCACTGGTGGCACTGGCCGGCTATACAAATGCAGGCAAAAGTACATTGTTCAATTCCCTTGTGCAGGAAGATGTAACTGTTAAGGATATGATGTTCACAACCCTTGTGCCTACTACAAGGTATATGGATGTGGAGGGTAGGAAGGTCCTGCTGACCGATACCGTTGGTTTTATTGAGGACCTACCCCATTGGATGGTGGATGCTTTCCATTCGACATTGAATGAGATCTTCCTGGCCGATGTTCTGCTTATGGTTGTCGATGTCAGCGAGACCATTGAAAATATCCATAGAAAACTGCTGGTCTCCCATGATACTCTCTGGGAGCAGATAAGGGATGTAGAGATAGTCACGGTATACAATAAGGCAGATATGATCACAGCGGCAGAACTGGATGAGCGTATACAGTCCCTGGGCTACCTTGCCCCCTATCCAGTGGTGGTATCTGCTAAAATGGGTTCTGGTCTGGAAGGACTGAAAGCTGAATTGAGGCGCCACTTACCAATATGGGAAAGGACGAAGGTCTCACTTCCACAGTCAGAAGCGAGTATGACCATGCTTTCGTGGTTGCATGATGAGGCTGTGATCCACAGTGTAAGCTATGGAGATGCTATAGATATTGACTTAGAAGCCAGGGATGCAGTGATAAGTAAAGTACGTCATTTTGTAAGGGAGCACATACAAAATTCTGAACAGATGTGAACCTGGTCCGCAAAAGATATATAATATAGTGTCATAGATTCTCGTGCGAACGGGTGACTTCATAATGTACCACCTATCCTAACTAACCACCCAACCAACAATACTATTTTCCCGTTCGCTTTAAGTTGTCGCTACAATGTGGTATGTGTTTTTATAGTTTTCCATTAATATTCACGTTGTTATTATTCAGGCTAACATGGTGAATAATCCTTTTGGCGCAACTGTTTCTTCTGTCAAACTTTTATTTTAATACAGGCATCTCTATTTGAGAAAAAGGCATTCTTCTTTGTCATATCACAAATATCCTTATAAGTTTTGCAACATAACTATGATCATGCGATTTGACCTTCATGTGCATTCCAGGTTCTCAAAGGACAGTGATGCCTCTATAGACGAGCTACTAAAATATGCTGCAAAGCATGGACTTGATGGTTTTGCTGTTTGTGACCATGACACGATAGAAGGGGGCATTGCATGTTCAAAACGTGCGGAAGAGATAGGCTCCCCATTGGTGGTCATACCTGGGATCGAGGTAAGTTCCTCAAAGGGTCATATCCTGGTCCTTGGGGTCAAGGAACATATCGATGCCGGTCTTAGTCCAGAGGATACTATCAAGCTAGCACGGGAACAGGGTGCTGTTGTGATAGTCCCCCATCCATTCAAGATAACGTCCCATGGTATGGGAGGATACTTCGAAGGCCTTGATATCGATGCAGTGGAAGTGCTCAACTCCCGCTGTATGACCGATGGCCCGAACAAAAAAGCAAAAAAAGCCGCGGAAGAGCTAGGTTTAGCACAGGTGGGTGGCAGCGACGCCCATGAAGCAGTGATGATAGGAAGGGCATATACAGAGATAGATGCTACCCAAAGGAGTGTGGCAGCGGTGCTTGAAGCCATAAGGCAGGGAAAGACCCGGGCCGGTGGAAGAAAAACCCCCGTGTCCTTCGTTGTGCGGCAAATGTTCGCAGGGCATATCAAAAAGTTAAAAGCTCGCATGGGTTTGAAAAATATCCCGTGAACAATGGAAGAACAAGTAAAGCAGACGCTTGTATTGTATCTATCATTGGTGCCTCCATTCAAGAATGAAGGATATATCCTCTCTTCGTGTCAGGTCATAAGGTACTGAGCATTGTTTTCTAGGCCTGGGAATGGTCAGAACGCGCGCGCAAGCGACAAGGCCGGTCAATACATAGGAATGTACTCCATCCATGGGAGGGTCACACATGATGACATGGCAAAACTACTTGGCGGCAGGCATATGACAGAAAATGGTAGCATGCAAGCTGAATTGATTTTAAGGAACGAACTTGGATGTGGTAATGGAAGGAGAAATATTATATAGATGCTGGCAAGCATGAAAGCAAATATTGCTTCACAGGGTTGTTGTACATTTATTGAGGGAATTGTCGTGTGCCAACATCTATATTATTTCCTTTTGAACAGATATGCGGGGTCGTACAGTCCAATCAAGGGATCAGCTGTACATGATCTGGCATTTCTTGTTCAACATATATGAATCGGCCGTACATATATATAATTAGGATGTAGTTATAATTGTAGTTATGTACACAAAATACGTGTATTATGTATACGTAGCTCATTTAATGGCAGGTGTGGGAGCTTCGGTCACGGTGCTTTCATTTTAATGTTCATATACAGGACCATGCGCAAGTATTCCAAGCGCTATCTTAATGGATCCAAAGGAGAAGTTTTTACCTATGCACCACCATACACAAGTCGTGCTTCTCCTTTGGGACCGTTTTTCAACGGTAAGGTAACTCGTACCACCTGAGCTTTTATAGTCAGGTATCCACATATGTCGTGAATCTTTTCGACCTGACATCAAGGCATCTGTGCTTCCACTATTTAATGGTACCCATAATCGTAATTATAATCATCATCATAATTATGATGAAAGTATCCGGGTAGGACATAGTAGGAAGTAGTGTACATGACAGTTAACTACTAATAAAATCGGTCTGGAAATTGTAGTATGGATGATATCACAAAAGAGATCCTGGACCTATTCGAGGTTTTGAATAGGGTCCCGCGCTGTTCGAAGAAGGAAGGAGAGATATCCAACTGGTTAAAGGAGCAGGCACTTGCTGAAGGACTCAGCTTTAGGCGAGATGCTGTGAACAATGTCCTGATACGTGTAGCTGCATCGCCGGGTTATGAAAGTTCACCTGTGTTGGTACTTCAAGGGCACATGGACATGGTCTGTGAAAGGTCTCCTATTTCATCTCATGATTTCACAAGGGACCCAATTGAGCATATCATCGAAGGTGACTGGTTGCGAGCCAATGGCACTACCCTTGGAGCTGATAATGGTATTGCTATAGCTTTGTCACTGGTGCTTGCACGGCATAGGGAAATACAGCATCCTCCACTTGAGTTGCTCTTCACGGTAGACGAAGAGACAGGCCTCACAGGTGCAAATGCACTCATGCCCGACTTCATTTCCGGAAGGATGTTGTTGAACCTAGACTCTGAGGAAGAAGGCACATTTATAAATGGTTGTGCTGGTGGCATGACTACGAACATAAGCCTGCCACTGGAATATACAAGGCCCCCATCTGCTTACAATGCATACCAGCTCAGGGTCACCGGTCTTGCTGGTGGACATTCAGGTGTGGACATACATGAGAAAAGGGCAAATGCAAATAAACTACTTGCACAGGTCCTGAGGTGTCTCATGGATAGGACCAGCGTACTCCTTGTGGCGATAAAGGGCGGCTCAGCCCATAATGCCATACCAAGGGACGCGGAAGCACTGCTGGCACTAGCTTCAGAGGAATACGAGAATGCTGTAAAGCTTGTCAGGCAGATAGAAGAGGATGCAAGAAAAGAATTCAATGAGCATGAGCGCACCCTGTCCATACAGATAACAAGTTCTCCTGATGGAATTACTCATGCCTTGTCACATGAAGCGGGAGCAGGAATTGTGTCCCTCTTGGAAAGGCTACCTCACGGTGTTATAAGCAGGGCTGAGGATGGAAGTGTAATAAGTTCCAGCAACCTTGCAATGATAAGGACCATGGACGCAGGAAGCATGGACACGGCTATGGAAGGTGTAGCAAGACCACAGGAGTTGAGGGTCGTGACAAACCAGCGCAGTTCAGACATATCCGAATTGCATGCCAGCACAGAAAGAGTGGTAGCGATAGCCAATTGTGCAGGAGCCAAAGCCTCACATGAGGGTAGCTATCCTCCATGGCAACCAGAGCCCTCCTCGCCACTGTTGAAGCAGTGCAAAGATATATACACAAAGACCTTCGGGAAAGAACCTGCATTAAAAGTGATCCATGCTGGTCTGGAGTGTGCGGTCATAGCTTCGAGATTTCCAGGGATGGACATGGTCTCATGTGGTCCAACCATAAAGAACCCTCATTCCCCAGATGAAAGACTGTACATACCATCCATCATCCGGGTATGGGATTTCCTGGTAATGTTGCTGGCCTCGTTGAAATGAGCATTATCCAGGGGGTCGTATCAGATCTTAATATCGGTCAATGACACTGAAGGGTCGAGTTGCATGAGGAACCTCACAAGTTCTTCATGGTCTTGAACAAGCAGGTCTGCCCCGCAGAGTTTTTCAGGGTCCACGTATGTTGGTATTGCAATACAGAAAAGTCCGGCACTCTTTGCTGAAAAGAGACCCATTGGAGCATTCTCCACTACCAGACATTCATCTTTACCTTTACTGAGCATTCCAAGTGCTTTCAAATATGGGTCAGGTGCCGGTTTACCTTGCTCTGTATCATCACCGGTGACTATCACATCGAATATGCCAGGGAAGTGGTTTTGCATGATATCGTGTACCACTATCCTGTCAGAACCAGATACCACAGCTAGCATGAAATGTTCTTTCAAGCTCTTTAGGCATTCATCTATTCCTTCGAATACCCTTATACTGGCATTGCGTCTGAACTCTGAGATATATTTTTCAATTATCTCGCTTCTGTCATAGCCTGATGTATCCAACTGAGCCTTGGCGAGCAGAAGATCAACGACATTCAATGTCTTTTCCCCTTCTCTTTCATAGATGTCCTTCTCGTCCATATCAAGCCCCATTTCATCAAATACACATTTCATAGCCTGCACATGGTATGGCATGGAATCGATCAGCACCCCATCCATATCGAATATCACAGCTTTTAACATTTATCCAATCCTTTGTATTTATGTGACTGGTCCTTTTGGTCCTAATCTATATATAATATAACAGTCGAACCATCTGCTATCCAGGCACTACTGTCCATGGACAGTAAAGTCTAAAATAGTTAGCTCCTGTTCTACGTATATGAGACTGGATGTGTACTTGGTCGAGAGCGGGCGTTTTAGGTCCCGTGCACGGGCAAAGGCTGCGATACTGGAAGGAAAGGTGAAAGTGGGTGGGGTGGTGGTCAGAAAACCCTCTCGAGATATCGGTGCTGCGGACCATGTGCTAACAGATGATGTACCGGACATGCCTAAGGGCTACTTCAAACTCAAGAGGATACAAGAGGTACATCCTATCATCGGTCCTAATGATAGCGTGCTTGACCTTGGTTCTAGCGCAGGGGGCTTTGTGCTTTATGCCTCTGGGATCGCTGCAAAGGTGAGGGGTATCGAGTTCAGCAGGGATTTTCAGGAAGAGCTATTGGGAATTGAGGCTGACCGGTCAAATGTATCTATAGCATTTGCAGATGTGTTCCATACTCCCTTGGAGGACTTGTCTGAAGGCTTAGTGGATGTATTGCTTATCGATATGACCCTTGAGCCGGAGGATTCCATACTGGCACTTATGCGGGTCTCTCCTTTGCTTAAACCAGGAGGGAAGCTGTTGTTGGTGTTAAAGATGGAGCATAGGCATGATGGGGACCTATTTGTAGAAAGAGTAGTAGCATGTGGTTTTAGAGTGATCGAGCTTATCAAGCCAGTGGAAATGGAAATATATGTGATAGCAGAGAAATGTAGTTGATATGTTCACTTGAGGTATCAATGACATACAAACTCATTGGAGAAGGGACCCCTGTACGGCTTTTTGTTGCAGGGTTACATGGTGATGAATGGAAGGAGACCTCTGATATACTTGAGGATATGCAGGCACCAAAGGAAGGCAGTCTGGCACTTATCCCTTTTGTGCATGCACATCCTTATATATCAACCCTGGACGACAGTTATTTTACAGGACCTGGGCTTCCCATCATCAGGGCCATCGAGGAGCTGAAGCCGGATATATACATAGAGTTGCATTCCTATTCAGCGAAGAACCTCTTAGCCCTTACAGGACCAGATAGGCTAGAACATGCCGGAGTACCAGCGTTCAGTAGACTTGACCATGATGTGTTGCTGGGGTCTGTGGGTCCCCTCATACGCAGGAAATATTTCCCATCACGGGCCTTGTGTCTTACCTTCGAGATACAAAAAGCTAACGAAGCATCTAAACGACATGCCCGCGAACTTGTCAATTTTGTTGGTGAATGCACAGGAAGGGATGAGTTCATCAACTTCATGTTCAGACGTTATCCTCTGCAGGCAGGCAATGTCATAAGGGATTACAGGAACTTCTATGGGCAGATGGAGAAGGATGACATATAGGTAGATATCAAAAAAAGAGCGTCACATGCATGCAAAAGTTATTCTTGTCCTGAGGTTGCCCGATTAGAATTTCGCTTTATGTTCTTATCGCTTTTTTAAGCATACTTCATTCCTATATAAAGTCCACCCCTCGGGAAAAACGCGCGCGACTGGTGGCGAGCCAGGGGTTGGAATATAAAAAGGCGCCGCGTCTATTGTTAACTGTTCATCTGTCAGAGATGGAGGAAACATGAGCTAATTA
>CAZBJM010000054.1:0-12891 GCA_964492225.1 uncultured Methanosarcinales archaeon | reverse complement strand
TATCGGGGGATAACATGCAAAGAAGATATCTTTTAATAGCATTCAGTGTAGCGTTGCTGGCAATGCTGACAACGATGGTATCGGCAGATGAGCAAGTTGTTGTGAATGAGAGCGATGGTCAGATCCTGTTAGATAGCAGTTCTGACTTTATCGATCTGACAGTAAAGCCAAAGATAGCATATGTTTTCACAAGGCAGAACGAAGTCTCCTTTATGGAAAAGGTGGCCAGCCGTCCAGAGATATCTTCACAGATGAACATAAGTGTGTATCTTGGTGTTTCCTACGCTGACCTAAGTTTCAAGCTCAGTGATAAGGATATGGTTGTCATGGCAGGTCTTGATCCCTTTGTCACTGCTAAGATAACGCCTGAGGTCAATGCGGCAAAAGCGAATGGTGCGCATATAGTTTCCAATGGTGCATCCCTGCTGGAACACGGCCTTCATACTGTGAACACCTCAGATCCAGAATATGCACCCATTGATGCATACCTGAAATATTCATCGGAATCGAATTTCCATGGTCTGAGCACATTTATTGGCAATAAGTTCTTTGGGACCAACTATAGCCTTGAAGATCCTATTAGCAGGCCGCTGTATGGTATATACCATCCTTCCGCACCCATGATATATGGGGATATCGATTCCTATCTTGCATGGTATGGGGCCATTGGTGTCTACGATCCTGCAAAGCCAAGCATAGGGGTGTTCATCGACAGTTTCACCTTTATGGAAAGAGATGTTCCCTTGCTTGATATGCTTGTCAGGGATATCGAGGACAAGGAATGTAATGCCATCGTTGCGACCTACTCGTTCAGGGATAACCAGTCCATAAATTATATGTGCATCGACAATAGACCCATTATCGATTCTCTCATTGTCATTTCCCGTGGAGGGCGTATGCACTACAGCAACAATTCACAGGGAATAGCGGACTTTGAATTCCTTAATGTCACGGTCATGAACGGTATCCGGTTATTTGCAGGTGTGAGCGTCGAGGATTGGGAAAGCAGCATCCATGGAGTAGCTCCGGACCAGCGCTATCAGGTGGCTTTTTCCGAACTTGATGGCATTATCGAACCGATCGTTATCTCCGCCAAGGCAACTGATAATGTAACAAATCTAGAGTACAATCGGCCCATTGACTATCAGATCGATTGGATGACCTCAAGGGCAAAGGCCTGGGCACAATTGCACAGGAAAGCAAACTCAGAAAAAAGGATATTGGTGCCTTATTTCAATCCAGAGGGAGGTAAGGCGAATATAGGGGCTGACATTGATTATTACCTTGACGCCCAGGCAAGTCTTGCAAGTCTCTTGAAGGCCATGCAGACCAGGGGCTATGACACCGGCACCGAGGCTCTACCCGATGCTGCCGGACTTGCTGCAATGATGGTCAAAGGAGGGCATAATGTAGGTAACTGGGCACCAGGAGAACTGGAGAAAGCAGTTAGTGGTGGCAGTGTCATCCTTGTTCCAGAGTCACAATACCTGCAATGGTTCAGTGAACTCCCTCAGGAGAAAAGGGATGAGATGACTGCCATGTGGGGTCCTGCACCAGGTGATATTATGGTATTTGAGAACTCCACCGGCCGTTATCTGGTCATTCCTGTACTTCGGTTTGGAAATATATTGCTTGCACCTGAACCGCAGAATGGATGGTCTTCAAGCACACAGGCCATGTATAACAATGCATCCTACCCTCCCACACACCAGTGCCTTGCTTTCTATAGGTATATGGCCACGGAGTATCAGGCCGATGCCATTATGAGCATATTCTCAAGTATTGAACTGATGCCTGGAAAGGAATGCGGTCTTTCAGCCAATGACTGGGGTGCTATCCTAATGCAGGACCTACCACATATCCATGTGCTGCCAATGGACGCCCAGGGGGTGTTCGATAAGAGGAGGGCCAATATGCTTGTTATTGATTTCATGACACCCACGTTGGTACCTGCTGGACTTTACGGCGATCTTGCGGACCTGCAACAGGATATAGACCTATTTATCCAGGTATCGGACAGTGCGGTCCGGGATGTACAGCGACAGAATATACTTAATAGGACACGGGAGCTGCATCTTGACCATGATCTGAATGTCAGTCTGGATGCCATCAAGGATGACCATGTTTTGGAAGATGCCTTCATAGAGAGGCTTGGGAAGCATCTCCACGGACTCAAGACCGCATTCATGCCATATGGTTCACATATACTGGGGGAGGTCCCTGAAGGTGAGAGTCTCATCATGCTCATCAAGGGGATGCTTGGACCAGACTTTGTAAAACACGTGGTCGACGCAGGTGGGAATGAAGATATGGCTGTACAATTGCTGAATAGGACCATATCGGACTCCCTCTCAATCCAGGATGCACAAATAGCAGTCCTTGGGAATACTTCTTCAGATGTAGAGGCTGACCTTGAGCTTGCATTGGATTATTTGCAGAGGATAGAAGCTTCAAAGCAGGAGATATCAAAGATATTGGATGCCCTTGAGGGAAAATATATCACTCCAGGTCCATCAGGGGACCCTATAAGGAATCCAGATGCTTTGCCTACAGGGCGGGATCTTTATACCTTTGATGATAGGCTCATCCCGACAAAAGCAGCCTGGACCATCGGCTCATCCCTCGCCGAAGACCTGATACAGGTGAGGATGGCAGAGACAGGGAAATATCCAGAAAAAATAGCATTTGTGCTCTGGTCAGTGGAAACAACACGCAACCATGGTGTCATGGAGTCTGAGATCCTGAAGCTCTTGGGTGTCGAGCCGATATATAACGCCAAGACCAATAGGGTCACAGGTCTAAAGCTTATCAGCTCTGAAGAACTTGGCAGGCCACGGATAGATGTGCTCATTGTGACATCGGGTCTGTATCGTGATGTATATTCAAGTAAGATACAGCTTCTGGATGAGGCCGTCAGGATGGCATCTGAAGCAAATGACACAGCTTATCCTAATTACGTGAAGGCACACTCCCAGGTAAACTATCAGACACTTGTGGACAGTGGTATTGAAGATACGCTTGCACATGAACTTTCTGTCTCACGTATCTTCAGTCCTGCACCAGGCGCCTACACTCCGGGGATCCAGGAGGCTATCATGAGCGATACTTGGGAGGATACCAACAAGATAGCGGACCTGTACATTGACAGAATGGGTCATTTGTATGGTAAGGATACATGGGGTGGCCAATACTCTGATGTGTTCAGGATGGGTCTTTCAGGTGTAGATTCAGCTGTATTCAGCCGTACATCCAACCTTTTTGGAGTGCTTGACCATAGCATGGTTGCGGCCTATTTCGGTGGTCTTAGTATGGCTGTTGAAAAAGCAGGAGGAGCAAGGCCAGCTATGTATATCAATGATCTGAGCAGTGACGCAAAGCTAGATACCCTGGGTCAGTTCCTGGCTACAGACCTGCGCTCCCGTTATCTGAATCCAAAGTGGGTGCAAGGGATGATGAACAATGGTTATGATGGTACCCGCTATATGGATTCAGTATTTGGTGTTATGCGGACCTGGGATGTAACCACACCTGAAGTGGTAAGCAATGAGATGTGGGATGAGCTCTATGAGACCTACTTTAGGGATAAGCACAATACCGGGGTCACCGAACACCTCAAGAGTACAAACCCCTATGCATATAGCTCCATGGCTGCAACTGCCCTGGAATCTGTCAGGACAAAGCATTGGACCGCATCGGATGAGGTGGTCCAGGACCTTGTAAAGGAATATGTCGAGACCGTTGTGGATAACGGGGTCACATGCTGCCATCATACCTGTGGTAATCCCTCGCTTACTGGTTTTGTGCAAGGTATCATGTCCATGCCAGGTCTGGTCAATGAGCAGACAAGGGCAGAGTTCAACAGGATAATGCAGGAAGCAACACAGACCAATACTCCCGCCCCTGTGGTTCAGGAAAGTTCCGGCTCTCGTAGCAGTTCAAACAGCACAAGGCTTGAAATAAAGGAAGTGGACCGTGCCGGTGTCGGCGAGGACCTCAGCATCCCTGCCCCTGATGTCGTTCCCCGGTCCGTGCCTGACAACTTTGTGGAAGGCTATGAGATGGTCAAAGAAGAACACGCACCTGCACAGAGCAGCAATTTCTCCTTTTCAGGATCAGATATCATCGCATCTATACTGGTCCTGGCATGTGTCGGGGCCGTGTACATGGGCTTTAGGAGGAGGAAAGGCTAAGGCTAGCTGTGTTTGCAACACGTCGTTCTACAGGGTATCAGGAATGTCCGATTCCCTGTAGTATGACCTTGTGCATGTTTCAAAAATGTGCGCCCCAAAAATAAATAGCCAACGCGGTGTCCATGTTTTCGCGCGCGTGCACCATATGTGCCACTTGTTCTGTGATAGAAGGACGAGCTTGGATTACCCTTATCAAAGGAAGTCGCGAAGATGGAAAAGAGTTACGGGAGATTTTTAAGGTCGATGGACGGGGATATAATTAATAATACACACGAATATGACGTACCTTTATTGACACGCAAACGGTTACTGGTACTGGTTTAATTTGGAAGTGTGTTCATCCATCTATCAATCTCTTTTTGAACAAACGTGCGCCTATGGCCATTGCAATGAAAAGTAGGGTCATATACCCAATGCTTACTCCGATCACTATCGGTAGGTTCCTTGAGAAACCCTTAAGAATGAAGACTATTGCCACGATAATGAAGAAGAGGACTGCTACATAGGAAAAGAATGTATATATCAAAGCCTTTTGCCAGTTTTTAAGTGATGCGAAGATATCAGCTATAATTGACATGTATTACTCCCTTTTCTCCTCATTTCTTTTAAGCATCCTCATACGTTGTTCAAAGTCTGGTCTTATAAGGAATAATGATGAATAGACATCAAAGTGGTCCTTTATCCTCAGGGGGTTCAAAAGGAACAAATGCACATGCCCAGGGTTGAAATCCTGTACACAATGCAGACGGATGTAGTTGTTCATCCTGGAAAATGCCGCCTTCAACTCTTCAAGGTCAATGACACTGGTGGCCATTGCATCGGACCTAAGGGTCGAATTGACACTGAACAGGTGCACCAATAGTGCTGCCGGTAGTGATACTATGCCCATTGCAAGGAACTTTGCTATCCTTGGGGCGGTGTCTTTCTCCTGGCCAAAACCAGCAAGTATCGCAATCCACATAGCAATGGATGATACAGACATGATCGTGCCTGCCAAAAACGCCACAAAGGTGTTGAGTTGAACAGAGCTTGACGCTATCTTTGCGGCTTCACAGGCAAGTAGCACCCGAAGTTCATCCTCGTCCATAATATCCAGCGCGCCCTTGGATATCACCACAGAGTATCTTTTTCCATATCCCACAGTGAATATGATCGGTGTCGTGGAATCAAAAGTAAAGGCTTTTGGAGTTGCTATAAAAAATCTTTTGGACAGCTCTGTAAGTATGGGTTCGATGGCATGTTCGTCCGAGTTTAGCTCCCTGCATCCGTACCATCTGAGCATTATCCTCGAGGAGCCTCTATAGGTGGCAATACATAGTAGCAGACATACAAAAAGGGCAGCTACTGCTATATATGGACCAGTAAAATGGAAGAGGACTGCAACTATCGTCAGCAATGGTATGCCAAACAAGAATAAGACCCTTTTATATATGGTAGATACCCCTTTTGAGTTATCAGCATTGATGTGGACAATGGGTATTTGTATGATCAAAACCCTATCGTCCTTTATATTGGTGAACTACACATATAAATATTAGCAGGCTCTGACTGTATGGTGATGGAATTTGGTGCTATAATAGGTTTGTTTTTATAAAAAGATAGTCTATTATATATCGTTCTATCTTTATACGTAGTATTCTATTAGGTAGCATCATATACACACTTAATAAACCCGGGTAAAGTGAGTCAATGTCAGGATCCAAGAAATGCCTCTATACGCAAGACCTTTTGCTCATGTTGGTCTTATCGTTTTTGTCAATAGTTTTCGTTCTTTTCCCCCCGTTCAACGAGACGCCAGTCAGAACGGTTTTAGCATTACTGCTGATCTTTTTAGTTCCAGGGTATGCATTCATATCTGCTGTCTTTCCCGGTAACCGGGAGATATCCAGTATTGAGAGATTCACTCTGAGTGTGGCCTTTAGCCTAGTGATATTCGTCTTTAATGGTTTTATCATCAGTGTTACCCAATGGAAGTTCAGGCCAGACTCCATCACGGTCTCACTCTTTATCCTGACAATTGCATTTGTGTTCATGGCATGGCTTTCCCGTCGTCGGCTCCCGATCGATGAGCAATTCAGTTTCTCTTTGAAGGGATTCATTCTATCGTTACAGGAAGATGATACCCTTTCTGTTGAGCAACCCGATGATGTTCTGGAGTCTGTCCAGCAATCTGAGACCAAGAGGTTCAAGGCAAAGACAAGGTCCAAAGTATCCTCTTTCCGTAATCCTTCCGAGCCTAAGGTGCAACAGCCAGAGAAGAAAAGATCAGATGTGATATCTCCTGAAGTGACAAAGGCCCTGATGATAGCAATGGTGCTTTCTATCGTTATTGCAGGTGCAATGTTTGCGTATGCTAAAGTCACCAGGGAAAAAGAGATCTTCTCAACCCTTTACATACTTGGAGAGGGAGGAAAGGCTGAAGGTTATCCAAGCACCTTTTCGATGCAGCAGCCGGCAGTTGTTATTGCAGGCATCGAGAACTATGAACATGATACGGTCAACTATACTTTGAGGGTGAGGCTTGGAGGGGTGATACTGGATGAGCATAGCGTCACTTTGCGGCACAAAGAAAAATGGGAGCAGAAGCTGTCTATCAAGCCTTCCACGCCAAAGCAGGGAAAACAGAGGCTTGAATTCCTCCTTTACAAAGGTGCAGAAGGAGGTATCTATCGTTCTGTGCATCTGTGGGTCACACAGACCATTGATTCGGGTGAAGCTCCCGTCGAGGAGACTATAAACGAACCAAGCATTATCACACTTGTCAATCCTTCCATGGAAGAAAATAGCGGATGGGTGTTCTCTGTGGGCAGTGGAGGCACTGCTATTGGTTCTTATGTGGATAAGGCGGGTATTTATCAAAGTCGTGCATATGTCATCAACAGTACTTCCAATGGAACTCTGCAGCAGGTTGCGAGACATTCGGTCTCCCAGGAGTTCCAGAGCCCGAAGGCAGATAGTATGCTTTTGTCCGTTTACTTGAAGGATTCTTATACAAAAGGTACTTCTGGTAAGGATGAGTCCCAGTTCAAGCAGATATCCCTCAACGGGGTCAATGTATGGAGCGATGGTATCAATGGTGACAAGAAATGGCAGCGCTTACAGGTGCCAGTCACATTGAAGGAAGGCACCAACACACTGACCTTCACACTGATGCAAAGCAGAAATGCAGCGCTTGTCCCCGTGGAGTTTGTAATAGATGAGGTGAGCTTCATGCCTATGTCTGATGTATCGCCATTCATCAGGCCAGATTATTCTATTGAGTTCGATCTGCCAGTGTCAAAGGTCTTGCCTCTTCTCAAGTCTATTACATATGAGAATTTCACAGTTAGCTGGAATGGTACTGATGTAGGTTCCGGTATCGACTATTACAATATAGATTACAGCACCGACGGGACCAATTGGCAGAGGTGGCTCAGCAAGACCACCGCTACATCAGGGGAGTTCTATGGGAAGGCAGGTACTAGCTATTATTTCAGGTCTATGGCTGTGGATAAGGCTAATAACCGTGAGCCTGTGCATACAACCCCCGATACAAGTACTTCGATCGATGTATCCAGATTGGAGCTGACATTGGACATCACGCCAAATCCCACAAGTGGGGCCACAAACCTCATTGTTGTGGCGACAAGGCCTCTTAACAGTGTAGTGTGTACCCTATCTTCAAAGAACTTTGGTGTGACCGAGACCGTCAAGCTTGGTTCTAAGGATGGAGGGGTAACCTGGACTGGTAAGTATACTCTAAAGGTTCGGGATAATTTCGTTGTCGAAGTCGTAGGTACAGATTTCTCGAACGAGACGGGATACACGTTCGGTACTATCTATTCATCGGAGTCCACTTTGGAGAAGCTAAGTATACGGGCCTATCCGGAAAAGACATCGGGCGATATTGAAATTGGTGTTACGCCATCTACTGCTCTGCAGGATACACCCAAGGTCACTGTGCAGGATCGGAATGCTAAGGTCATACCTGTAGAGTTCATGTCCCGTGTCGGTGATGAATACAGGTACAAGGTCAAGATCGATAATTCCTTTGCCGATGGTGTTGCAAGGATCACTGCCAAGGCAAAGACAACAGGTTCTGCAAACCTCTTTGAAGAGCAGACCTTCATTATAGACCGTGTAGGGCCAACGTTCCAAAGCATCACTCCGGAAAGTGGCGGTTCAGTCAGTCTGAATAGTCCGACCATACGTGCTTCCTATTCAGATGACCGTTCAGGTATAGATCGTGATAAGGTCGTATTACTTGTGAACGGCATTGATGTGACTTCATCGGCAGATGTGGGTTCCACATCTATCCTTTATGTGGCACAAGGACTTGCTAATGGTCCGGTCAGTGTTGAGCTGAGTATTACTGATGGTGCAGGTAACACAGCAAAGAAGACCTGGGGATTTGTTGTGGATGTACAGTGATCCTTTGAGTGGCTTCCATGTGGAAGCTACTTCTTTTTTAACATTCATAGGCATCAAATGGTGCAAGCTGATTAGCACTTAGGAAGCTTTATATATTTAAAATACCATTTACAGCATGATACAAAAAGCTTGTATCTTAAACACTAAATAAAATAAGGTGGTACTCGATGAGAAAGACAATATTAATAGCATTGATTGCTCTCGTGGCATTGGTCGGATCCGCATCCGCAGCATTGACCCACGATGCAAGCATATGGAACGTTGATGGAAGCGCAGTAGCTGCAAATCCTTTGCAGATCCAGCCAGGTGAGACACTCACCCTTAGCTATCATGCAGCATCACTCGTACCAGCAGCAGTTGGACAGAGTGCAAAGTATGGCTTTACTACAGGTGTAGTAAGTGGACCTGGTGTAGCATCTGACCTCAAAGTAGAATTCGGTCACCCAGACTTCGCTCCAACAAGCCAGCCTACATACAATGATGCAGGTGTAATCACCCTTAAGCTGGATGCAGATGCACCAGTAGGAACAGTATACAAGGTAACCATCCAGGTGGCAGGCGTTGACACATTCATATATGGTCAGGCATCCCGCCAGGTTGAGGCAATCCCTGAGTTCCCAACTGTTGCCCTTCCAGTAGCAGCAATCCTCGGCCTTGCATTCTTCATGCAGCGCCGCAAGGAAGAGTAAGTTAACTTCTTACTCCTCCCTACTTTTTTTTATTCTTTTTTCTCAGATCTATCCTCTTCCAGTGGGAAGATACTTTCTGCATCCTTTCAAGGTGTTTTTCACCCGATGACAATATCGATTAAAGACCCTGTCATCTATTGGAAAGATTTAATAGTATTGATTTAATAGTAGTATCGACTATGTTCGTTCATACTTATTATCAGACAAGCATGGGGGGTCATTATGAATACTGAGAATATCGACGCAAAGATCTTGGCTCTGATGGAGCATGACCATAAAATCACATGCGCACAGATATCCGCCTCATTAGGATTGGATGAATCGGTGATTCGGCAGAGGATAGCACATCTGTCCGATACCCGTGAGAAGGTGCTCATCGTTGATGACGAGGCAGATGCTTCTATAGCGCTCCGCATAGCTTTGGAGGCAGAAGGATATAGTGTCATAGAGGCCCAGGATGGTTACACCGGTATCAGTATGGCACAGTCAGAGACCCCTGATGTGATCCTCCTTGATATCATGATGCCACACATGGATGGATTTGAGGTATATCAGCGGCTCAAGGCTGACCCAGTTCTTTGTAGCATACCTGTCATCATGCTCACGGCAAAGGGCGGTATAGACGATAAGATCGAAGGACTTGAAATGGGCGCGGATGATTATATTACAAAACCCTTCAACCTCAGGGAGTTGAAAGCACGCATACGTATGGTGCTCAGAAGGGGTATATGAGCAACAAGGTCAGGAATTTTAGCTTAGCCCTATTTTTTAAAAAGTGATCATCTATGTGGGGCAAAAACTATAGAAGGAACCTGTTCTTCCTTGGACTTCTCATATTTCTTATGGTCATATCTATATTCTTCCTTTGGATGCAGGCCAATAACGATGTCAGGTCTATTGTGGAAGAGCAATATCAAGAACAGCAATTCCTCCTTGTCCAATATATCTCCGACTCTGTTGGGATGCTACTTAACGAAAGGGTCCTACAGCTGGAGGTAATTGCACAAAAGCAGATCCCAGATGATCTGTTCATGTCAGACCTCAAAGTGGTGTATGAGGCAGCAGATATCTATTATGTACTGGAGTTCATCGATATCAATGGGACGGTGGTCTCAGGATATCCCTCAGAGAATGTACCTCTGGGCTACAACCTCTATACTGATAATGCCTCAAAGGTATTTGATATATTAAAGAGGACTGGTAAGGTCCACATAACTGATCCTGTGACTACCATGGAAGGAACATTCGGTTTCTATGTATGGGTCCCTGTGATGGACAATGGGAACTTCAGAGGTGTTATACTGGGTATCGTCACTGATGAGACCATCATCCGCATGTTTGAAAGTTCCTTCGATAGCAGCCATATCTATATCATGAGCAATAAAGGGCTTGTGCTCTATGATAGGGCTGGTATCTACAAAAAAGGTACAAAGATCCTTGAAACAGCTAACATCGATCCTCAACTCAAGACCATTCTTGAGGCACAGATGAGGGGTGATGCAAATAATGATAAGTACTGGCAGGTGACATCTGATGGCAATGCGTACATCCTGGTCTCCTATTCTCCCATAGACTGGTACAATCAGCACTGGTCGGTCGGCCTGAGGAGTCCTGCCGAGGCTACTGATAGGATAATCGTTCCGGTCTATAAGAGGTTGCTTTCAGTAACTGTAATTTCCATGCTTTTCATTATTTTTGTAAGTTCCCTGGCCTATCTGCTCTTGCTCAAATGGAACAAAACACTTGAACAAGAAGTTGGTAAGAAGACACAGGAACTGAAGTTGTCGAATGAGTCACTTTCTGCTGCCAATGAGAAGCTCATGGAGCTCGATATGTTGAAGAACGAATTCTTATCCATGGTGTCCCATGAACTTAAAACACCTCTCACTGCTGTAAGGACTTCCAGTGAGTTCCTCTTGGAAGACACATGTGATCCTGGTATCAGGAAGCAATTGCTTGCCTTAATTATCCGTAATGTGGACAGGCAGGTAAGGCTTGTGGACAATATCCTTGATATTTCGAGGATAGAGTCCAATAGGATGAAATTCAATATAGAGCAGCTCAGTTTGCATGAGATCCTAGGCCATTCTGTTGAATGTGTCCGGCACCTTTCAGAGGATAAAGGAGTTATTATTGATATGGTTTTGCCAGATCCCACATTGTGTGTCATGGCGGACCGCGACAAGCTCATTCAGGTATTTGTAAACCTTCTTAACAATGCTATAAAATTTACACCCGCGGGAGGTACCATAAGTACCAATGTTTCCATTAAGGGTGATATCATTGAACTTAGTTTCCAAGATACTGGTATAGGTATAGATCCATCGAGCCTTGAGCATATATTCGATAAGTTCTATCAGATCGATAGCACATCGACCCGCAAGGCAGGAGGCTGCGGTCTTGGGCTTGCCATAACAAAAGGCCTGCTCGATGGCATGGGTTGTTCAATTAGAGTGGAAAGTACTCTTGGTGCTGGTAGTCGGTTCATACTTTCATTACCTATGGCAGCTTGTTATGAGTGTGGTCACGCTTCAACAGGCTGATATTATTTTATCTTTAGTTCATCCATTATCCTTGTCAACAGGGCAGGTACAAAAAAAGACAAAGGTAGGGCAACACAAAAGCTTGTTATTGCATCAGGTATCCATATCCTAAGAAGTTCGGGATGCATACCGTTCATCTTAAGTGCCATTACCAGTGACATGCATAACGACATTATAAATGCCATCCCTACGGCATGAAAGATCTGTTGTTTCTTTGTCATGTTCATGTTTGATCCTTATTTATTTTATAAGTTCATATGTTATTTCTAAATTAACTCTACATTTCATCCAGTTCACCATGTTTTGGCCTGGTCCTTGTAGAGGTGTAGCTGATGCTATGAAACGATATGATGGTGTAATGTTGTTTTATGTGTTATATACTATTCTTTAATAAGAGGCTATAAAGAGGATATCTTCTTTGAAGTACACTTATGCAATGTCTACTCTTCTTGTTTATTATATTTCCACAGATCTGTTTAGTATTACGATTGAAACCAAAAGTAATATATATTACATTTGTTTTATGCGTATAGACTACAATAAAGTACATGGCAGTGCAATATTGTAGCATAATTGTTGAGAAGATCATTCAATTCCTGACATACTAAAGGAATGGGCCACATATCGCTTTAAGGAATTATCGAGGAGAAAAAATGAAAAGACCACTAAATCTTCTATTGATCGGGATATTGATCCTTGGGTCAGTGATGTTATCTGGATGCACAGATAAAAATGATGCACCTGCTGGAGATATTAAAAAAGATACCGGACAAGTTCCCTCAGACGAACTCAGAGCAGCTGTCAGAGGTCATGGCGGGGAGCCAAAATCTGGTTTTGATCCAATCAGTGGCTGGGGCAGTTACAGTGAGCCTTTGCTACAGAGCACTCTGTTCAAAAAGGACAGTAAAGCAGCCCTGATAAATGACCTGGCCACAGAACATACCGTGAGCCCTGACGCAAAGGTATGGACAGTGAAAATTCGAAAAGATGTAAAATTCCACGATGGTGTCCCACTTACAGCAAAAGACGTGGCATTCACCTTCAATAGGGCCTCAAAGG
>CAZBJM010000053.1:0-13216 GCA_964492225.1 uncultured Methanosarcinales archaeon | reverse complement strand
ATAAGGGCTTCTGGACCAGGCTCGCGCAGGTTGCGGGTGCTGGTCCTTTTTTTTAACTCATTCCTCTGTTAACGTTCATTTGATGAATGGTGCTTTGTGCCTCATCTTCTTGGAAGAGGGGTCTTTTTTTTTATTCGTGTGGATGAGGTTGTCTAATCAGGATTTCACATTATATGCTTATCGCTTTTTTTAAGTATACTCCATTTTTCACGTTAATTCCTATATACTGTCCGCCCCTCGGGAAGAACGCGCGCGACTGGCAGGGAGCCTGGAGTTGGACTATAAAAAGGGGCCGCGTCTTTCGTTATAGATCTAGAACACGTTTATTGTTAACTGATCATCTGATTAGAAATGGAGGAAATATGAGCTAATTAGACAAACTCTAGATAGGGCTTGAATAAGGTAAAAATCAATTTATACTATGCACCCATATAAGGATACAACCAAATACATGTTATTTAAAATGTTAAGTTTAACAAAGTTTGTGCTACATTATTAATGGTTGCTAAAGAGTGTAACTCTGCAGGTCTCTTATCAATATCATGTATTTCTAAATATGTTGTGGAGTTGTTGAACGTGCGGCAATGTATGGACTCTAAAAAACTGCATAGTAGATTAAAAAAAATAATAGGGCAGATAAATGCAATTGATCGTATGATAGATGAGGATGTGCCTTGTGAAGATATCCTGTCACAGATAAATGCAGCAAAATCCGCTTTGCACAAAGTTGGGCAAGTGATACTGGAAGGTCATTTGCAGCATTGTGTCCGGGATGGTATAGAGCATGGTGATGCTGAAAAGACCATAGAGAGCTTTGCAAAGGCCGTGGAGAGGTTTTCCAACATCTGATGTAAAAACATATCTGACCACTATGTAGTATATTCATGCTTTGAATACTACTTAGTGTTATCTTTTTATGAAATAAAGACAAAATATACATATACCCCCATAGGTATATGGCACGTATACCCATATATGTATACGAAGGAGTACGATATTTTGTCTTCTATTAAAGAATTATTTTTTGATGAAACTAAAAGGAACATTCTATTCATAACGATATCCGCTATCGCTCTCTTGGTCAGTTTCTTTGACCTTTGGCATTTTCCAGTTGATGCTGCATGGGTCTCTATTGTCCTATGTGGTCTCCCCATCATTAAAGAGGCCGCTGAAGGCCTTATCACTGAATTTGATATCAAAGCAGATGTATTGGTAGCTATTGCGCTTATTGCCTCGGTCATCATAGGAGAGGAGTTTGCAGCAGGTGAGATAGCATGCATTATGCAGATCGGTGCACTACTTGAAGATATGACCGTTGCAAAGGCACGTGCCGGGATCGAAAGGCTTGTACATCTGACACCTCGTACAGCAAGGGTCGTCAGAGATGGAAAAGAGCACGTAATTCCAGCGGAACAGGTAAAAGTTGGGGACATTGTCCGGGTACTTGCCGGTGAAACCATAGCTGTCGATGGACTTATTATCAGTGGACAGACCTCGGTCGATCAGTCTATCATGACCGGTGAATCCATGCCTGTGGACCGATCAGTAGGGGATGATGTTTCAAGTGGTACTGTCAACCAGTTCGGTGCATTCGATATGAAAGCAACCAAGGTTGGTGAAGACAGTTCCCTGCAAAGGATGATACGGCTTGTCCAGTCAGCAGACGCAGGAAAAGCAAAGATAGTAGGACTTACTGATAAGTGGGCTACATGGATAGTCCTGGGTGCTGTAAGCTCAGCTATTGTAACATGGCTCATTACAGGTGAGGTCCTACGGGCTGTTACCATCCTTGTGGTGTTCTGTCCATGTGCGCTGGTCCTTGCCACACCTACAGCCATCATGGCAGCCATTGGTAATGCAACCAAGTATGGTATCCTTGTCCGCGAAGGGGATGCACTTGAGAGGCTTGCACAGGTCAAAAGGATAGCTTTTGATAAAACAGGTACTCTCACCTATGGAAGACCCGAGGTTGTTGCGGTCAGGAGCTTTTCTTCAAGCTATCCAGACGATAAGCTTTATGCACTTGCCTCATCTGCAGAACTTCGCAGTGAGCATCCCCTGGGTAAAGCAATAGTCAACTCTTTCAGGAAGACAGGAGGTCTCCCAGTGCAGCCGGAAAAGTTCACAATGGTCCCTGGCCGCGGTGTCCTGACAGTCGTGGATGGCATGGCGGTGTGTGCAGGAAATGCTGAGCTTTTGGCTGACCAGGGACTTGTTATGACCGATGCGATAAGGACCGAAGCTTACAAGTTCATGTCTGAGGGCTCTACTGTTATCTATATTGGCATTGATAAGGAGCTTGTAGGATTTATTGCACTCTCTGATGTCATGCGTGAGAATGCTGTAACTATGGTATCTGAGACCAGGGAGATAGGTCTTACTCCTATGGTACTTACTGGTGACCATAAGGAAGCGGCTAGCCATATAGCAAATGCTGTTGGTATATCTGAATATCACGCCGAGTGCCTGCCTGTGGATAAGCTCACGGTGATCGATAACATACAAAAGCGTGGGGAATTGTTGTGCATGGTCGGGGATGGTGTCAATGATGCGCCTGCCTTGAAAATAGCACATGTAGGTGTTGCCATGGGTGGGATGGGTAGTGATATTGCCATCGAGGCTGCAGATATAGTCCTTGTTGGCGATGACATTGGTCAGATCCCTCATTTACTGGCCCTGTCAAAAAAGATGATGAAGACCATCAATTTGAACGTGATGTTCTCATTGGCCCTGAACTTCATAGCAATAATCCTGGCGATGGCTGGCACTTTGACACCTGTTGTAGGTGCACTTGTGCATAATGCAGGAGCTGTCGTGGTCATTATCAACTCTGCCATGTTGTTGAAATGGACGAGTAAGAGGTAAAGGAGCTAAAAAGCAAAACCATATGTTCTTAGTCATTGCTGTATTTTTAGCAATAAGGGCAAGATTAAGAACATTTCTATTATTTTTAAAGATCATCGATGGAAAACAGGTACTTTTGTATCATACATAAAAACATTACTAATGTGCCTTAATATTTGTTTGCTGGCATAACTGCCTATTTCATGGGATGGAACGTCTAATTGTTCATACTCATCAACTTCTGTTTCGACGATCTTTCTATATTTAAGACCGCGGACACTTTTATATTCAAACTCAGACCCTTCGCCACACGTGCACGCTTTTTTTGGGCAGCTCGATAATATTATGTAAGTTAGCGCACAAAAAATAGATGTGGTTAGAAATAGAAAGGACCATAAAGCAAAAATTAAAACCATATCAATAATTATATATGCACAGTATACTCATGTCGGTCTGTCTTAAACACAACTGAACTTGAATATCTTAATATATGACCTATGCATTATCAAGCCCTGATAATCGTGTCTGAAGATGAGAATAGTTCCATATTTAAACATCATCTACTGAATGTATCAGTATCTGTGCTAGGTGGGCATACACGCCACATGCAAAAAGAGGTGCAATCTTCAGAATCAGTTGTTCTTGATTTCAGTACCGACACAAATCCTTTAGGCAGCCCCTTCCGTTTTGAGGGAAGTGGTCTTGATATGGTCGCAATTCTTGAAAAAGCCATCCTGAACATGGAGCATGGACCAGACAACAGCTATGGAGAGCTAAGGCATGCAGCTGCATGTTTTACAGGCACCTCACCTGAGAACATCGTTCCATGCAATGGGGTATCCGGACTGCTCATGCTCATACTTTCTTCCCTTGTCAATTCCGGGGATACTGTTATCCTGCCTCAGCCATGCCCGGCAGAATATCACAGGATATGCAAACTTTTCGGGCTCACGATACAAAAGGCCCCCATGCACGAAATACTCCAATTGCCAGATGAAGTCCTGAAACAGGCAAAGGCCCTCGTCTTTTCAAACCCCAATGACCCCACAGGTGAACTGATATCAAAGGACATGCTTTCAGGATTTGCAAAAAGATGTGCCAGGCAAGAACTTCTGCTCATTGTGGATGAATCCTTCATAGAACTATCCGACCCTGCCCAGAGCATCGCGGATATTGCAACACGACAGAAGTATTTGATAGTTATCCGCTCACTGGTCAATGCCTTCTCCCTTCCAGGCATTGCTTTTGCATATGGTATCACCATGGAGGCGGAGGCCACGGGACTGAATGCTATCCGTTCGTCATGCGTCATCGATGCTTTCACCGAGGCAATAGCGACTGCTGTACTTTCCATGGAAGGTGGTGTGAACAGCGGATATCTTACCCAGTCCAGGGACCTCATACATGAAGGAAGACAGTATATCATTGATCGGCTTTCCCCCCTTTATGGTTTTGGTCCCCGCAAAAGTGCTGCAAGCTTTGTCCTTGTGGATATGGGAGAGCACTTCATCGAGAGCATGCGTTTCACCAAGTACTTTTCATCCAGGGGAATACTACTTCGGGAGTGCAGTGACCTATTTGAAGGGCAACAGCACTTCATTCGGATATCAGTGCGCCCGCGGGAAGATACTGATAGGCTCATATCCAAGATAGATGATGTCTATGCAGAGTTTGGTAGGGAAGAAGCCCGGGAAAAACTGGAAGCAACCCTTGGGCATGCCAGTGAAAAGACAGTGGCTAGTCGTGGTACATGCAGTTATTATCCCTGCCATTTCCATGGACAGGACTGCACTTTCTGTTTCTGTCCATTCTATACCTGTAATGATGTGAGGACAGGCGGTGAATGGATAAACAGCGCCACGGGTGGTAAGGTGTGGAGCTGTGAGCACTGCACACTGATGCATCAACCTCAGGTCGCAGAGCATGTTCTCCATATACTTATGGAAGATGACGATACTGATGAGAATATAAAGAAAGCATGGGAAAAGGTCATTCTGCCTATTCTCCAAGGGAAAATGCTTTAATTCATACTTGTATCAAAGTCAAACTTAAGCTAAGCAAGAATGTCCATACAGATGCCCGTAATACAGGTTCAATAATACAGAGTTTGTGATCATCGTGACAGAAAAAACACCATCTCTCCCGGTAAAAGAATATCTTTTAAAGTTCGAGCCTTGTGCTCACGGCGGACTTATACGGAAAAGCTCCCAGAAGTATGCGATTCCAGAGAGTGATATCCTTGATGCCAGTGCTAATCTGAACCCTTATGGCACTCCGTTCGAGCACCCTTATACAGGGCTTGTACTTCAGGACCTGCTTGACAAAGGGCTCATGAAACTGGAACAATATCCAGACAACCGATATCTGGAGTTCAGGGAGGCGGCGGCAAGGTTCACAGGCCTTGGCATAAAACCTGAGAACATCATCCCTGGCAATGGGTCCACAGAGATCATACGACTTGTTGCAGAATGCATGATAGGGGAAGGAGATGTTGTACTTGTTCCACAACCGACATTCAGTGAATATGAAGTGCAATGCAGGGTGATGGGAGCTAATATAAGATACATCCGGCAGGAAGACCTTCATGATCTGAAGGATGATATCCTGCGTGGCGCAAAGATGCTTTTTGTGTGCAATCCGAACAATCCCACCGGTAAACTTCTTTCACGTGAGCAGGTGTGCACAATTGCTGAGAAATGTGCCCAACATCATGTGGTCCTCTTCCTTGACGAGGCCTTCATTGAACTTGCGGACCCGGCACAAAGTGTTGCTGATCTTGTGGAAGGCAATGATCACCTATTCATCCAGCGTTCCCTCACCAAGGCCTTTGCTATCCCCGGTATAAGGATGGGATTTGGTATAGCTTCATCCAGGCTCGCAACTCTTCTGAACAGTATAAGGCTTTCATGGAACCTTGGTTGCATTGCCGATACCGTCTCAACGGCCTTACTGAACATGGAAGGAGGAGTTGATAGCCAGTACCTTAAGGAATCCAGGAAGCTCATTGAAGAAGAAAGGAAATTCCTCATGCAGAAACTGGACCGGCGTGGGTTCAAGCCCATGGAGAGTACAGTGAACTACATCTATGTGGACATTTCAGATTTCTCCATGAGCTCCACAGAGCTTGCACAACGCATGGCAACGCATGGTGTACTCATACGGGACTGCCGCTCTTTCCAGGAGTCTGGTGCAGACCATATTCGTATCGCTGTCAGGACCAGGAAGGAGAACGAAAGGCTGGTGAACACTATCCGCCAGGTGGTGTCAGAATGGGGTCATGAGCAATCCGAGTCCATGCTCGATGCCAATATTGCCCGTGCAGCTGAACATGGCAGGCTTGGAAGGAACATGGAATGTGAATACTACCCATGTCATTTCGATGGCCAGGACTGTACTTTTTGCTTTTGTCCCTTCTACCCCTGCAAGGATGAGCGTACTGGCGGACAATGGATAGATAGTTCCTCAGGAGACAGGGTATGGAGCTGCTTGTATTGTGAAATGGTGCACAGACCCGATATCGTCGATGAATTGCTGGCAGTGTTCATAAGAGAGGGCAGGACAGACAAAGGCTTGAAAGAGGCCTGGGGACAAGTTATGGAGAAACATCTATGATAATGCCGGATATAATGGCAGAAGACCTCATCATCATCCTTTTCATGGCCTTTGCATATGATCTTATCTTAGGTGAGCCTCCCTTTGCCATCCACCCTGTGGTCTGGATGGGCAGGCTCATCGCTTGGCTCAGGGACAAGGCCCCTTCAAAGCATCGAAAGGCCTATGGTGTCTTCCTCGCACTGGTGACCATGGCCTTTGCTGCCACTATAGCATGTGTGGTGCTATTTATATTGGACGTGGAGGCAATACCAAAGTTCCTGAGGCTCTTTATCGCTGCATATTTCCTCAAGGCTACCTTTGCGGTCAGATGCCTTTCCGAGGCAGGTGGCAAGGTGCTTGCTAAGCTTAAAGCAGGTAAACTGGATGAGGCACGCAAGGAAGTATCCATGTATGTAAGCAGGGATACCTCTAAACTGGATGAGAATCACATATCTTCTGCCATTATTGAGACCACATCCGAGAACTATGTGGACGGTATATTGAGCCCTTTACTTTTCTACGCTGTCTTTGGTCCTATGGGACTGGTGGCAGCATACATATTCAAAGCCGCAAGCACCCTTGACTCCATGGTGGGCTATAAGGATGAAAGGCATATTGAGCTGGGTTACTTCTCAGCAAAGACCGACGATGTGCTGAACTGGTTGCCTGCACGTCTATCTGTCCTTTTCATAGCTCTTGCTGTACCGCTTGTCAATGTCGTTTCAGGAAAACGTAAGAAGCTGGTCTTATCTGATGCCTTTGGTCTGGGAATGAAGGAAGGGCTCATGACACCATCCCCAAACTCGGGATATCCTATGGCTTCCACAGCAGGAGCCCTTAATGTAAGGCTTGAGAAACCCAACACATATCTGTTGGGAGGTCAATACAACACCTACCCATCAGCGGAAGATATATGGCTCACAGCAGCCCTCGTACTGGCTGCCTCCTTTTTGGCACTGATCGCCTCAGTGGTGCTGTTATATTTGATATATGGCTCTGGATGATGAATAGCAAAAACATAGAAAATATTTGAAAGTGATGGAAATGAAATTATCTGATATAAATTCAAAGAACCTCAAGGAAGGACAGCCTGAGGAAGCGGAGGGTGACATCACCCATGATATCATCGATATACTGGAGGACGAGGGCATCAGCATCGAAATACTTGTTGATACTGCTTTAGCTCTCTATGCACCCCATCCTGGCATAGAGACCAGGGAACTTGCCAAGGCCAGGTTCCTGGAGGAGTTGCACATGGCCCTTTCTGATCCCAATCTATGTATGCTGGTCTATGCTGGTGTGTTGCTTGAGAGGGAAGGCGTGGCAGGTACACTGCCCAACATAAGCAGGAGCTCATATGAAAAGGACCTTACATTCCTTATAGTGGATGAGGTCATAGGGATGAGCATCGCCAAATACATAAGCGGTGACAAAGGTATATTCGAGTTTGTGCGTTTTGACAAACAAAAGCCAGGCATACTTGCAAGCCTTGGTCCTTTCATGGACGACGTGATAGCAGGTCTTATTGGAGGAGTGTCCGCCAATATGTATACAAGAAGCATGGCTGAAGCTTCCAGGAGATCTGGGAATAAGAGGAGGCAGGAGAAGGGCCAGGATGGTGTGATCGCAGGATGAGTGACTTTTTACTTGCTATACGTTCAGGCTTTGGTTTCCTTTCCACAATACCTGTGGGCATCACCATGGAAGGACTTGAAGAGTTCTTCAAGAGGACATATCTGCACATTCCCATAGGGGTCGTACTTGGTCTTATTATAGGTGCTGTGGCCTTTGTCTTGCAATCCTTCCTTTCCCCCCAGCTCTGTGCCGCCTTCATCATTGTATTTGTATATTATCTGACCGGGCTCAACCATTTAGATGGCATTGCAGACATGGGTGATGGAATGACCGCCCATGGCTCCCGTGAAAAGAAGCTTAAGGCACTCAAGGATATGTCCCTTGGAATAGGTGGTGTGGCATATGCTATCCTTCTATTGCTGACCTTCTACGCAGCACTAGTTTCATTGCTCTCATGTGGATATGACCTTCCCTTTGGTAATGGCTGGATGATCTTCATATCAATGATCGTTGCCGAGGTCTGTGCAATGCAGAGCATGCTTACAATAGCAGCCTTTGGAAAACCGGTACATGAAGGATTGGGCTCTTTTCAAATGAAGCATACTACGATCTCAAAGTATCTTGCCGGTCTTATCATGGGTGTCCTGGCCTGTATTATGGCTTTCTGGTATGCTGGGATGTTTATCATTGGGGTGATGGCCTTTTTTGCATCCATCCTATCCGCACTCATGCTCATCAATATCAGTAACAGGCACTTTGGCGGGGTAAATGGCGACATCATAGGTGCTTCCAATGAGATAGGCAGGGTCGTTGCACTGCTGGTCATCTTCTGTGCTTTGCGCTATGCGGGGGAGCTTACATGGACGCTATAATTATGGCAGGAGGCTTTGGGAGCAGACTTGGTATGGGTGAAAAGCCCATGGTTGACTTGCTTGGGAAACCTTTGATCTCCTATGTCATCGATGCCCTTGAGAAGACCCCGGAGGTAGGAAAGGTCTATGTTGCTGTCTCACCTGCAACACCTGTCACAAGCACTGTCATAACAGAACGCTATAATGGCAGAGTGGGCATAATAGACACACATGGTGGCAACTACGTAGCCGATATGGTGCAGGCGGTCAAGGATACAGGTATACTTGAACCTGTGCTAATCATGATGGCAGATATTCCTTTGCTCAATCCAAAACTGCTTGGGCATATAATAAAGGAATATAAGGAGTGCGGAACTCCTGCCATGTCCGTCTTCTCTCCGATATGGGTATGCAAGGGACTGGGTATAAGACCTGATACGGTGTTCAATTGGGAAGGCAAGCTCATAGTCCCTGCAGGTGTGAACATCCTGGATGGTAAGGATGTTGAGAATGAACAGGTATACGTCAGTCTTGTTATGGACGATATGGAGCTTGCGCTCAATGTGAACACTGTGTCCGACCTCGAGAGATGCAAAGAGCTTTTGCTGGAGAGGGCGGCCAAGCAGGAATAAAAAGATAGGCGGCATCGGAGTAACCTTCTATGCTGCATATCCGATACAATATGTTTAAATCGATTATTGCACTAGGACTAATCAGATCGGATTTTATAATGGAGGCCCGTTGATGTTAGAGGAGATCACCAGTCAGTACAGTCCCGGAAAACTGGAAAAGGAAATTCAGGAATTATGGGAAACTTCAAATGCGTATTCTAAGGTACGCGAGCACAGAAAAGGTGGAAAGAGGTTCTTTTTCGTTGATGGCCCACCATACACCACAGGACATATCCACTTGGGCACGGCATGGAACAAAATTATCAAGGACTCAATATTGCGCTACCGTTCCATGAAAGCCTGCGATATACAGGACAGGGCAGGCTGGGACATGCATGGCTTGCCCATTGAGGTCAAAGTGGAAGGCGTACTGGGTTTTACTTCCAAGAAGGATATTGAGGCCTATGGCGTAGGTAACTTCATCGAGAAGTGTAAAGAGTTTGCCCTCATGCAAAAGGATGCCATGACCCAACAGTTCCGTATGTTGGGTGTCTGGCTCGATTGGGAGGACCCATACATGACCCTTCGGGATGAATACATCGAAGCTGCATGGTGGACCCTGAAACGTGCACAAGAGAAGCATCTTCTTGAGCAGGGCAAACGTGTTGTCAATTGGTGCCCAAGGTGCGAGACGGCCATTGCTGATTCAGAAGTGGAGTACAGTGATAGGGATGACCCCTCCATTTTTGTTAAATTCAAGCTCAAGGATGAGGAAAATACCTTTGTGGTCATATGGACCACTACTCCATGGACCATCCCATCCAATATTGCAGTTGCTGTGCAGCCTTCCTTTGAATATTCAAAGGTATGGGCAAAGAGCTCTGATGGCAGGGAAGAGACGCTGATAATTGCTACATCCCTTGTGGAAGCCGTTCTGAAAAAAGGACGCTACACCGACTTTAAGGTCTTGGGAAGCATGCTTGGGGAGCAGATACTATCAATGGCCTATGAGCATCCTTTGGTAGATAAAGTGCCAAGGCAGGCAAGTATGGCCCACAATATCTATCCTGGGGATTTTGTGACAGCTGAGAACACCGGATGTGTGCATATAGCCCCAGGACATGGTATGGATGACTTCGAGTTAGGTCTGAAGCATGGACTGCCTGTTTTCTGTCCCGTGGGTCCAGATGGGAGATATACAGAGGCTGCTGGGGATTATGCTGGAATGCACATAAGAGATGCAAACGCTGTTGTCATTGAAGACCTGAAACAGAGAGGTCTGCTCCTTGCAAAAGGCAAGATAAATCACCGTTATGGTCATTGCTGGCGTTGTAAGACCCCCATCATCTTCCTTGCTACAGAACAATGGTTCATCAAGATATCTGACCTAAAGGAACAGATGCTCTCGGAGATCCAGCAGATAAACTGGTATCCCTCCTGGGCAGGTTCTGCAAGGTTCAAGGACTGGGTCGAAGGGGCACGGGACTGGTGTGTTTCCAGACAGAGGTACTGGGGTATCCCCATACCGGTATGGAAATGTCGCACCTGTGAGAGTATGCGTGTGATAGGTACCAAGAAAGAGCTCATCGAACTGGCCGGTCTTTCCAAAGATATAGAGCTACATCGCCCCTATGTGGATGCGGTCACCTTCAAGTGCCAGTGTGGCGGCACCATGGGACGTGTGGAGGATGTCTTTGATGTCTGGTTCGATTCAGCCGTAGCTTCCTGGGCAACCCTCAGGTTCCCACAACACAGTGAAGAGCTGGATAAATGGTGGCCAGCAGATTTTATCACCGAGGGGCATGACCAGACCCGTGGCTGGTTCTATTCACAGCTTGGCGCAAGCATGGTGGCATTTGGAAAGGCTCCATACAAGAGCGTGCTCATGCACGGTTTTACCCTTGATGGGGAAGGAAAGAAGATGTCAAAGAGCCTGGGCAATGTAATAGAACCTGGGGACGTCATTGCAAAATATGGAGCAGATACCCTGAGGTGCTTTGTGCTCTCAGCCAATGCCCCCTGGGAAGACCTCAAGTTCAATACAGAGGAAATAGCTACCATCAACAGGACACTGAACATCCTGTGGAATGTTTACCGTTTCCCATTACCATATATGGTGCTTGACTCCTTTGATCCATCCAAGGTATCACTTGCCTCGGTCAAGGAGCATATGAGAAAAGAGGACAAATGGATACTTTCCAGGGCACAGACACTCATCAATGACGTGGACAAGGCCATGGAACAGTATACCCTGCACCGGGCTCTGCGTGCCATTAACGAATTCGTACTTGAGGACCTCTCAAGATGGTATGTCCAGCTTATCAGACCAAGGACATGGGTCGAAGCCGATGACCCTGACAAACTGGCAGTATACCGGGTGCTCTATGAGGTCTTTGTCATAACTACCAAGGTCATTGCTCCCTTTATGCCACACCTTGCCGAGGAGATGTATCAAAACCTGGTCAGGAATGTCTACCCAGATGCTCCCATGTCTGTACATATGAATGATTGGCCCATTGCAGATGGATCGCTTGTGGACAAGGAACTTGAGACCCACATGGATATGATAAGGTCCATGGTAGAGGCATCCTCCAATGCCCGTCAGAAGGCAGGTCGGAAGCTCAGATGGCCCGTGTCCCGTATAGTGGTGACCACATCCAACGAACAGGTCTTTGAGGCTGTGGCGAACTTAAGGTCAGTGCTCATGGACCAGACCAATGCAAAGGACATTGTGCTAGTCGATGTGGGGCAGGCCTGGAACGAACTTAGATATGAGGCCATACCGAACCCAAGTACAATTGGTCCCGTCTTTAAGGGTGATGCCGGCAAGGTGCTGAACGCTATTAAAAATGCAGATGTGGTAGCCTTGAGGAACTCCCTTATTGCCAATGGTCAGGCTGAAGTGGAGCTATCTGGTAAGATGGTGACCATCACACCTGAAATGGTCAAGTTCGAGGAGAGACTGCCTGAGATGGTCGCAAGTGCAGAGTTCAACGCGGGTACTGTGTACGTTGATGCAAAATTGACCCGGGAACTTGAATCCGAGGGTTATGCCCGTGAGATCATCCGCAGGGTGCAGGATATGCGTAAGGAGCTCGATCTTGCAGTTGACCGCAACATCAGTGTAGGCATAAGGATAAGCGACAGGAAGGTACTGGAACTTGCGCTATGCCTTGAACAGCACATTGCAAAAGAGATACGCGCAGATGTATTAGTGATGTCCTTGGATATCGATACCACAGGCACTCTCAGTAAGGATTGGGATGTGGAAGGCATATCCATGAGCATTGCTATATCTCCAGTATGAGATATTCCAACCAAGAGGAATGAGGATATGGATTTCAAAGACTGGGAGCCACTATACTCAGATATCCTCTTGGATATGGGATTTAGCAGGGAGGAGGATGAACGCGCTGCTCAGCTCCTTTCATCTATGCTCACCGTTCATGGGACAGTTGATATATCAATGCTTGACAAGGCCATTCGAGGTAAGGATGTCCTTGTTTGTGGCAATGCTCCGGGGCTTCGGGATGAGCTAAGGGGCATCTGCGACCTGGCAGACCTTGTCATAGTCGCCGCCGACGGGGCAGCAGCCATTGTCCTAGATGAGGGGATGCTACCCCATATAATTGTGACAGATCTCGACGGCGATGTTGAAAAGGAGATAATAGCCAGCAAGCGTGGCTCCATTATGGTCGTACACGCCCACGGGAACAATATCGATAAAATTCAAAGATATGT
>CAZBJM010000052.1:7892-13424 GCA_964492225.1 uncultured Methanosarcinales archaeon | reverse complement strand
TTAGGTTTCATGTCCATCATGGTAGATAGGATATTTCTGTTCATCACATACGGTATTGAACGTGTGAAAATATATTATATCCTGTATATAATATCAATAAAATACATATAATATCATGACCCTATAAGCATAACAGGTTATCTTAAAATACATTATAGTTGTTTAACATTTATTTTAGCAAAGTTTGATGTCGATAAAAGGCGATTATACCCTAAAACCATATGTGTATAAGTTAGAAAGATACAAAAATAATTCAATGTATTACGAGTAATTTTATGATAAATAATATGTATAATGTGCCTGATAACTTTTGTGTTGAAAAGAAAGTAGAGACGGTGTATAACAGTAGTCCTGTTATCTCGTTCATATGGAAGGCTGAAAAGAATTGGCCCGTTGAATCGGTCTCGGGAAGTATTTCACAATTAGGCTACATCCCTGACGATTTTCTTTCAGGTAGATATTCATATGAGGATATAGTACATCCGGAAGATGTTGAAAGAGTGCATATGGAAGTTGAAAAACATTCCAAGAAAAAGAACACTTCATTTTTTACTCTTGATTACAGGATATTAACAAAAAGTGGTGATACTTGCTGGGTAACTGAACGGTCCTTCATAAAACGTGACACTGAAGGAAATATCTCCCACTTTCAAGGTATAATCATAGATAATACTGAGCTTGAAAGGACCGAAAAGGAATTGATGGAAACTGAAAAGAAGTACAAGACCATCTTTGAAAAATGCCCCGTGGGAATTGTGTACTTTGATGAGGCAGGAGTCATAACCCATTGCAATGAAAGTTGTGCAAGGGTGTTCAAAGCACCACTTAATAAGATAATAGGATTCAATATCCTGACAAAGCTGCCTGACGATAAGCTCCGGGAGGCTGTGGAAATGGTCTTCCTCGGTAACCTTGGTCATTATACAGGGAACCATATATCTGCAATAAGTGGAAGGAAGGTTTTCCTCAAGGCTGTTTTCACTCCCTTGATGTCTGATGATGGTGCTCTTATGGGAGGCATTGGGATAATTGAGGACATGGAAGGATATACCCGTACAGAAGAGCTTATACGCCTCAATGAGGAACGTCTTGAGGCACTTTTTGAGCTAGGCCAGATGCAAGGCTCACCATTGACCGATATCGCATGGCACACTTTGAAGAAAGCGGTGGAGCTTTCAGGTAGTAATGAGGGTTATCTTGAAATCGTCGGCGGGGGCATAAAGAACCGAGAGTCATACCATTGGGCATTGTCCAGAAGTGATGGTGTAGTGGTAACGGATGATTCTTTTACATTCCCTGTATGCCCCCATGTGTTAAGAAGAGAGATCATAGGTACCCGAAAAGCCTTTATTATAAGCAATGACAGACAATATGATGAAGAAGCATTCACTGATGGGAATGCAGGAGTGCCTGTTCGTTATGTTGCAGTACCTGTTTTTGAAAGGGAGCAGGTAGTAGCCCTTCTATGCGTGGCCAACAAAGCTTCAGATTATGATTATTCAGATGTTCGGCAGTTAACATTGCTCATCAGGTCCATGTGGGACCTTATTGAACATATGCATAGCGCTGATGTGCGCACGGAAGCAAATAATATAAGAAGGGTATTTGAGTCGGTTTTAAGTTCATTGCCTGCGGTCGTGTTCATCTGGAGACCGGAAAAGAATTGGCCTGTTGAATTTGTGTCAGATAATATATCCCAATTCGGTTATAAAGTAGAGGATTTCACTTCCGGGAAGATCCTCTATGGAGATATTATCCATCCATTGGACCTGGATAGGGTAAAAAGGGAAGTTGATCGTGCTTATAAAGAAGGGTTCTCTGATTTCAGCAATGAGTATCGGATATTGACAAAGACGGGCCAGGTGCGTTGGGTGGATGAGCGGAACACTATCCACCATGACAGAAGAGGTGCTGTCAGCTACCTGCAAGGTGTATTTGTTGATATCACAGAACGTAGGCAGGCTAATAGTTTCATGCAGCTTGAATGTGATATTACTGGCCTCTTCGATACAAAGGATGGCCCTCAGGAAGCGTTCAAAAAAGTAATGGATTTTATCATGGATATCAAGGCGATCAATTGCGGTGCCATTTTCATGGTGGATGGTGATACAGGAGAGTTTGCTCTTTCAGCAGCTTATGGTCTTGCTGAAAGATACATAGGAACAATGTCTGTATTTCCTGCTAATTCTTTATTTGCCCGCCTTTTCATGCTTGGTCATCCGGTATACAGGAACTATTCGGACATAAGGTCCATGATCCCAGAGATCGGTCTTGCTTTTGAGGAGCTGCAAGCTATGGGATTTATACCAGTGAATTCAAATGGGCAGTTGATCGCTGGAATTGTCCTTGGGTCATATGATGAATTGGAGATCCCTGCAAACTCCAGAAACCTTCTGGAGAATATCTCAGAGCAGATGGGGACAATAGTTTCTGATATGCGTAAGGACAATAAGATAAAAAAGAGCAAAGAACACTTAAAGTCACTGTTGGATGCAATAGATGATCTAGCCTTCATCATGAATAGTGATGGCAGGATATTGCACACGAACAATAAGCTACAAGTGTGCCTTAATTATGGGAACAGGGATCTGCATATGGAAGATTTCCTGCGCCTATTCCAACCTGAAAAGGGGGATGAAGTACTTTCAACTCTCGATGATATAATGTCAGGGAGATCTTTTTTCTGTGATGTTCCATTGATAAGCAAGGATGGTGTGATCATTCCTGCCAGGACAAAGTTCATCATTGGCGATTTTGGCGAACAGGATGCTTTAATAGTCCTGTCTCAAAAGACTTGAAGGAATTGTTGCAACTATCTTTCCCCATTGCAGACAAAAAGATACAGATACACTGTTTTAATAAATGCGCGTAAGCTACAGTGCGCATATCTAAAGGTCAGCACATCGGTCCTTGAAGAAAAACAATGCACAGATGCTTGCTGATAAAAGAGAGATATCGCACAGGTTTTGGTGCTACTTTTTCCAGGTTTCGTCGCTTGCGATATGTTTATATAATAGTTTGTGACAAAATCTTAATATAGTAAAAGCTTGTATCACTCATCTGAAGGATTGTGTTGAGAATATCAGGATCCATTTCATGTCCTCTCTTGTCTGCATGCACCTTATATTGGAAAAAATAATGGCGCTGCAACTTTATTTAGACAAGAGACCTGGAGTATGGGCCATGAGCTTTCCAAAGACGATCCTTGTGTCAAATATAGCAAGATCACATAAGGTGGGCATAGGCTTCGTCTTTTGTGATAGATATACTTAATTGGTGTGTTCTAATAATGAAAATATTAGTAGGATCACGCCCATTAATTATCCGTTCATAGATAACTTTAATAACTTGATTCATTGAGAACAAGTATATTAAAGTAACCCAATGATATGCTTCTACAAGCATTTTCTTGTAGAAAATTATATATACAGGCTCAAATGAAGCCTTAACAAATAAGTCCATGAGCGGATATCTAATAAATAAGAGGTGTACGAGAATGAGCAAAGAAGAAACATTCAAAGCGCTTTCCGATGCAGTAGTGACCTGCAAGAAGGATGTAGTTGAAGCTGCAGTCCAGAAAGCAAGAGCTGAAGGAATTCCACCTGCAGAGATAATTGAGAAGGGACTTGCAGCAGGAATGAACGAAGTTGGTATCAGGTTCGAAAGAGGAAGATTATTCCTTCCCCACGTGATGATGGCAGCCGGCGCAATGGAAGCAGGTGTCAAGATCCTTGAACCAGACATGCCAAAGGACGGAACACAGAAAAAGATGGGTGTCATCGTGAACGGTACTGTCGAGGGTGACGTGCATGACATAGGCAAGTCCATTGTATCCACAATGCTTCAGTCTGCAGGATTCGAGGTCCACGACATTGGCCGTGACGTTCCTCTTCAGAACTTCATTGACAAGATCAAGGAGACCAACGCCAGCATGGTCGGTCTGTCCGCTCTTATGACAACCACCCTTGGCGGCCAGAAAGAGGTCATTGAGATGCTCAAGGAGCAGGGCCTCAGGGACAAGGTAAAGGTAATGGTCGGCGGCGCACCTGCAACCCAGAACTGGGCAGACAAGATCGGTGCCGATTGCTATGCAGAAAATGCAAGTGAAGCTGTGGCAAGAGCAAAAGAGCTTCTATTGTAATCATATTAAAAGGTGAAATGATGGCAACTGAACATATGTTGAGAATGGGTGACGGTAAGAGGATATACTACACCAAGGAACAGATCATGGCCGACCTAAGGGATGGTATGGCAGATGCAGCTGACCTTGGCTCTATCCCGGAACTTAGCGGCGATGAGCTGGACAAGCTTTATGATATAATCACCATGCCCGCAAGGATGGTGGGTGTTGAGCCTGGTAAGGAAGTGCCTGTGACCCACGATATCGGTACTATCAGACTTGATGGTGACCAGGGTAACAGCGGAGTAGGTATCCCATCCAGCAGACTTGTCGGATGTATGATGCACGAGAGGGCATTTGGTGCAGATACAATGGAACTTGGTCACATTGACTACAGCTACAAGCCTGTAAAGCCTGTCATCTCCCAGGAGATGCAGACAATGGAAGTGTGCCAGCAGAACATGATTATCCCATTGCTCTATGGTGCAATGCCAAACATGGGTCTTTACTACACTCCCGATGGTCCCTACCCCAATCCAGGAGACCTCATGAAGTCCTTCAAGATCCAGGAAGCACAGGAAGCAATGGAGAACTCTGCCAAGCACCTGACAAGAGATATCATCTGGATCATGCAGAGAATGATGTCAGCTGGTTCTGACGGTGTCAACTTTGACACAATAGGTGCTGCCGGTGACGGAGATATGTACGCATCACTCCATGCTATCGAGGCACTCAGGAAGCAGTACCCCGACATATATATCGAAGCAGGTATGGCAGGAGAGCTTGTACTTGGTCTTCACGGTGAGATGGCATACGATGGTACAGTCCTTGCCGGTCTGTGGCCACACACCCTTGCACCACTTGTTGCAAAAGCAGGTGCAAACCTATTTGGTCCAGTGGTCAACACTAACACCAGTAAGAGCTTTGCATGGAACCTCGGTAGGTCCGTTACCTTCGTCAAGGAGGCAGTCAAGGTATCTACCATCCCATGTCACGTGAACCTGGGAATGGGCGTTGGCGGTATCCCAATGATGGAGACACCACCAATAGATGCAGTATCAAGGGCAAGCAAGTCCATGGTCGAGATCGCTGGCGTCGATGGTATATAGATAGGGGTCGGCGACCCGATGGGTATGCCGATCACCCACATCATGACCTCCGGTATGAGCGGTATCAGAGCAGCAGGAGACCTTGTAGCAAGAATGGAAATGGCAAAGAGCATGCGCATCGGAGATGCAAAGAAGTTCGTTGCCAAGAAACTCGGTGTCTCTCCAATTGACCTTAGTGACGAGTACGTCATGAGGGACATAAGAGAAGAGCTGGGTATCGGTGTCATCACCTCAGTTGCAGGTGCTCCAAAGGGCATTGCAGCCAAGATGAACATCGAGAAATTGCTGGACATCAAGATCAAC
>CAZBJM010000052.1:0-7792 GCA_964492225.1 uncultured Methanosarcinales archaeon | reverse complement strand
TACAGTACTCATCCCTTGCAACAACCAAAGCCTTGAGGTTGGCGCATGAAGTGTCAGGTGCTATTCCACAACCGGGGGCAAGCACATCTACCCCATCTTCAAGAGCTACCCTAGAGTCTGCCCTGACCTTTGCCTCATCACCTGCAAGCAAAGTGAATGGGCTTGAGACATTGCCACATATCGTGACCTTACCGGCAACTTTAGCCTTTGCGGCCTTAAGGTCCTTGACCTTTTCCTCAATACTGATGGACACAAAGTGGCAATCTGCCATATCCTCGAGTATCGGAGTAACGTTACCACATACGTGGAGGATCATTGGTGCATTTACACCATCTGCAAATCTCTGCAACACTGGTTTTAAGACCTTTTTAAAGGTATCAGGTGCCAATAGGTCTGGGGATGCAACTGGGTCTGGTACGCTTATCACGTCAGCGCCTGCTTCCACAAGAGCATTTGCATAAACGATACAGGCATCGCATGCAAAGTCAAGGATCTTCTGGAATGTTGCTGGATCCTTTATGGACCATTTCATGAACTTCTTGACACTTACAAGGTCAGATGCCAAGGTCACAGGCCCTTCCATGCCAGCTATCACTGGAATGTTGTCCCCGGTCCTTGTTTTAAGGGTCTTTATCGCCTCAAGTACAACAGGTATCCTACCCTGTTTCAGAAGTTCAGCGGGCATTTTAAAATCATCAGTCTTTTCATACGGGTGAGCTGTAATAGATGGTTGCCTGTTCTTTGTACCCATGTTTACCTGGCAGCCCATTGCTTCTGCAAGTACGGTCAGGCAGTAGGGTGCCCGAACTCCTTCCAAGTTGCACTCAGTGTGAGATGCCATTGAAAGGTCGACCATCTTCTGCACATCACTGTGTGCTTCAGGCCACGCAGCACCAGTCTTGTCCATGAGTTCTATGGTAGCTGTCTGCGTTACGGATAAGGCCGGAACCTTATCGACCTTCTAACCTTTTAAGGCCTTGATAAATCTTTCTTTCATGTTCATTTTTCCACCTTTTTGTGGCCTATGTTTGTCCACCAGAACTTACATGAGATTTAATATAAATCTATTGGGTCAGTGCATTGTATATACAATCCTATATGATAATACTTGGATTCTTTTTATATTAGTGTTTCATCTTTAAAACATACAAGCAGAATACATTTTTGAAGTATAGGTCGAGTTTGTCTGATTGGTCCATTTTATCCGAATTCTAATTACGAAACACAAACAATAAACACAGGCTGCATCTAGATAATAAAAAAAAAACGCGGCACTATTTGAGGTAAGAAATGGGCCTGCTGCCACACGCGCGCGTTTTTCCCGAGGGTCGGAACTATTATCAGAATGAACGCAGAAAATGCAGTATCCTTAAAAATTCGACAAGACAATAAAGTTAATTTCTGATGGGACAATATCAGGTCCTAAGTTGCAAAAAGTATATATATGTAAAAATGGCGTGTTTGCGCTCCTGTATATATACATTTCTGCAATGGAATGTTTTGAACTTGGGATGTCTATGAAACATTCTTTCCACGCATCCCTTCATATGTAATATTTCACTCACTTTTTTCAGGTCGTTTGGCCATGGTCAAACCCAAACTTAACAGTTTAATTTATTTTATCTCAAAACGGATGCGAGCTCCTACAAATTACTCCACTGTTCGTTTGACCTTGCTTTATAAAAATGATGTTCATCTGTCGAATTTACAAACCCCAACCGTAAAAACCTGGTCAATCGACGGGCTCCATAATTTTTACGCGCGCGATACCAGCTGTCTGGTGTGGCGATACTTTGACCCGGGACCGGTGACAGAAAATGGAAAAGGGGCATAAAGTAGCTATCAATAAAAGAATGCCGACCCTTAAGATGTGAAGTAGAACTGTCAAACTCGGGGTCAAAATTTACTGCTTTGGCGCATATTTCATGGAACACATGCGGAAAGAATGATGAAAAGTGCCATTAACTTCACCGCAGCATGGACAGAAACATCAAAACATAGTTCCTCAAAGGGATATTATCCAAAAAAGATACGGGACACTATTGTAAGTATCACAGTCCATCTTCTTCTGTTACTGGACTTGCATGCTCAAATACCACCATCCCTGTCTTGAGATGGGAAGCCTCTTCAGGAGTCAGATGCCTTTTATTTGCTTTATCTGAAATTATGGCGCTGTTACCCATGGGATCCTCTATGATGAGTGTGAGCTCCCTTTTACCATCGATGGCATCCCTCAGTGCCTGCTGCACTTCAAGACCAACAGCGTACTTTGCGGGGTCTTCAGCATGCCATTTACACGCAGTTACGACCACATCGAGGATCCTGTCAAGTACCCCTTCCACATTGCTGACGAAGGATTCAGATACCGAGCCGGGTTCCACGTCAATGCCAAGTTCGGGTATACGGATGGTCCCTGATGTAGAGCGGACCACCCTGATATTCAGGTCCTCAGGGCCTTCCAATTTAAGCTCATAACGCACAGGCTCACGCTGCGCAAGTATAAGAGTATCAGTGACCCGGAAGCCACACCCCCCGCACCTGGATGCAATGTGCATGATCTCTCCAAAAAAGGGGATATCATCGCCTCTCCAGTTGATAATGAGGTCACTGTTACATAGGGGACAACTTGTGGTAGTTGTAAAGCTCTGGCCGTTTTCCTCTGTGCTCAATATCTGCCACCAATGATCTTGGAACGGTCGATCTTGATACCGGTGGGTGTCACAAGTACCTGATCGTCCTTGATACCTGCAATATCTCCACGGACATCGATGACAACATCCTTAAGGTCCTTTAAAGCACGGTCAAGCATGAGCTTGTCAGCCTTTATTGTGGAAATATCTATCATTACAATGTTCCCGCCGTATATCTCCCTTTTCAAGGCGGCCAGCTCATTGAGATTTGTCAGCTCAGCTACCCGGATGTATGTCTCTGCTGGTTCATCATCCAGTACTTCTTCATACTTTGTAAGGTCAAGTTCTGTATATTCATCCTCAGCGGTTGCGGTCTTACTGCTTCCACCAAACAATTTTGTCATGATCTTTGCCATTATGAACCCTCTCATGCTCAATTACATTATTGCTACATTAATAATATCAGTACTACTTAAATTTACTACTCGACATTTGTATTGATATATCCGGTCTCAGCGATATATAATTATGTTATTATTGTTCAGACCTATATATACATAATTCTGTGATGCATTGAATATCTATCAGATAGCAAGGTTCCAGAGTTTGTCCCCTACGTAATGGACAGACCTTATAGCCTTTCCTGAGCTTGCTTTCATCCCATCGCCATCCATCAGGGCAGTGCCGATGGCAAGAGGTTTATTATGGTTCTCCTCTACTATGATCACCGGATCACCGGCCTTGATAGCACTATCTGCGGCAACTATGCCCGGGCACATCACATCTGCACCGTTTATCACAAAACGTATCGCTCCGGCATCTACTACTACGATGTTCCTTTGAAGGCCAAGTTCAAGTACACCTCGTACCGTGGGGAAATAAGCATCCCCTACATGGAACAAAAGTACCTTCCCCTCTATTATCACGATAGGCACTTCATCGGCTGTAGCCGTTTCAAACTTCTTCTCCGCGAAGCTATCGACCACATCCCCAAAAAGGGCTTTAAGGTCCTTTATCAACCGGGCCTTTTCAGATTTTCTGATCTGTACTCTGGATCTGACCTTCAACTTATCACCTGAGCTTATCACCTTACAATAATGACAGGCTTGCCGCGGACATCCAGCACATCCACCGACCTGCCTGAGGAAACCACTGCCGTTTCCACCTCAACGAAGTCAGGCTCAAGTGCTATGAGCTCGCCGTTGATGCTAACTGATAAGTTCCCTTTGGAGATGTCATCCAGTATCTGTTGTGGATCTGCTGCAAGCAGTGCATCGATTATTGCCTTTGCCTGCCCTCTGAACTTTGGCCCTATCTTGCCCATGGATGGTTTGATTGCCACAGGCACCTGTACAAGGTCAGGCTTGCCTTTAATGAGCTCTACAGGTGAATTGGTCACACCTGCAATATCAGACACATCAATGTTCAGGTCATAGAGCTCTAGCTTCTCCAGACGAGCGTTCAGTGCCATACCTTTCTCGGACTTGTAACGTCTGATAGCACTTGCCACATCCTTGATGAACTCGCCTGCCTCCTCAGCATCAGTATCGATGAGCTCCTCTTTCGCTTTTGGCCAGGACTGCATATGGATGCTTCCTGTACCCATATGGGAAAACATCTCCTCTGCAAAGAATGGAGCGAAGGGGGCAAGCAAACGTGTAAGGGTATCGATGGTGACGTATAATGTGTATCTTGCAGCCTCTTTACCGGTTGCTTCATCGCCATATAGACGCGACTTTATAAGTTCAAGATAGTTGTCCGCAAGTATATCCCATGCAAAACCACGTATCGCTTTGAAGGCCTCATCGAATTGGTATGCATCCATGCTCTTTGTCACAGCACTGATAAGTCTATTAAGATGGCTCAGTAACCATCTATCGACCACCTTAAGTTCAGACAGGTCGGTTTCCACAAAAGTGTAGCCTTCGAGATGGGACATGGAGAACCTGTAGATACTCCAGACCTTAGTGAAGAAACGAGAAGCTGCCACGACATCCTTCCAGCGGAACATCACATCCGAGCCTGGGGCTCCACCGACGGCTGCCCATTGCCGGAAAGCGTCTGCACTGTATTCTTTTATGACCTCTTCAGGGGATATGACATTGCCCAGGGATTTGCTCATCTTGTGCCCATCCTCGCCAAGCACCATGCCGTTCACCAGGATAGCATCCCATGGCTTCTTATTTTGTAGTGCCATGGACCTTAATATAGTGTAGAATGCCCATGTACGGATGATATCGTGCCCCTGTGGACGCAATTGTGCAGGTAGCCTCATCTGATGGTCCGTTAGCCAACCGCATGCGTGCAGTACTGTTATAGAAGAGTCCATCCAGGTGTCCAGGACATCTTCTTCAGGCCTGAACTCGGTACATCCACAAGTGCATGCCTCTGGAGGTTGCTCCCGGGTGGGGTCAATGGGAAGCCATTCTTCCTTGGCCATCATCACATTATCACATTTCACACAATACCACACGGGTATGGGGGTGGCAAATAGCCTCTGGCGGGAGACACACCAGTCCCACTCCATTGTGCTTATCCAATTATCAAGCCTTACCTTCATGTACTCGGGTATCCAGTCGATCTCCCCGGCTGCCTTTGCAATTGCATTGGTATCTATCCTCACGAACCATTGCCTTTCTGAAAGTATCTCTATAGGAGTATCACAGCGCCAGCACATTCCGACATTCTGCTCCAGTGAGCTTTGTTCGTATAGGTATCCTTGTGCTTGCAGGTCTTTGATCATTGCGGCTTTACACCCGGGTATGTCCATACCTTCATATTTACCACAAATTGAGGTCATATGACCGCATTTATCGATAGCCTTGCGCAGGGGGAGTTTGTGTTCCAGCCACCAGCGTACATCTTGCTTGTCACCAAAGGTACATATCATAACAGCACCGGTACCAAAGGATGGGTCGACCTGTGCATCGCCAATTACGGGCACCTCGTGACCAAATAAGGGTACTTTGACCTTTGCTCCCAGATAGGAGTTATAGCGTGCATCGTTGGGATTTATGGCCACTGCCACGCAGGCTGCAAGTAGTTCTGGTCTGGTCGTTGCTATTTCCAGACCATCGAAATGAATGAAGTTCAGTTTTGTTTCACGGGTCTCGTATTCCACCTCTGCAAAAGCGATAGCCGTTTCACAGCGGGGACACCAGTTGACCGGATGCTCGGATTGGTAGAGCTGACCCTTGTCATACATCTTTATAAAGGATTTTTGGGTCTTTGAGTAGTACTCTGGCTCCATTGTAACATACTCATTGCTCCAGTCCACAGAGAAACCAAGGTTCATCAACGTGGCCCGCATCTTTTCGATGTTTGTCAGGGTAAGGTCGCGGCACATTTGCCTGAACTGTTCCCTTGGTACCTCGTTCTTGGTGATACCATTTATCTCTTCGACCTTTACCTCGGTGGGAAGTCCGTGGCAGTCCCAGCCCTGGGGGAACATGACATTATAGCCGCACATCCTTTTGTAGCGTGCCACAAAGTCGATGTAACACCAATTGAGGGAATTGCCTATGTGGAAATTGCCCGTGGGGTAGGGCGGAGGAGTATCTATGATATATTGTGGTCTTACACTGTCCTTCCAATCAAAATGGTACATGGACATATCCCAGGCTGATTTCCACTTTGGTTCAACTTCATGGGGGATGTATTCTTTGGGGACTGTCATTGAAACTCTCCGATAATCATTACATTGTAGTCGTGTTTTTCTTCTTAACTGGTTTGTGATTATTTAAACATATCTGGTTGCATGTCCTGTGAAAAACACGCCACTAAATAAAATAATCACTTATAAGATATACTATACGGTCATGTTGGTCTGTGGGCGCCTTTTATGCGACAGTTTTTATGGCACTGTGGTTCACGTGCGGTGTAGACTTAATGCATCATCTATGGAAATGCCAGCACGGGATGGGGATATTTTGTACCATTGGTCTTGATGACAATTGGCCTAAGCATTGAATTTAAAAGAGCAGGAAGCTTGCAACCATTGTTAGAACAAAAGAGAAGAACTATCAGAGAACATAATAAAAAAAAAAGGAAAATGCCATCTTATGTCCTGATGGCAACAAGGGACAGCCTGAGCTCTTTTTCGAGCTTGTGGATCTCTTCCAGCTGTTCGGCTGAAAGGTTGGCATATTTGAAGTTGGTATCAGAGAATGCCAGTATAGTTATACCCATTTTGTTTTCAAGTTCTTTTATTGCTTTCATCTGTTCACTGCTAAGTGCTGAAAAACTCCAGATCATGTTTGAATCACCATTTACCTCCTTAACCTTTAATACATTTAAATATTATGGTGACCGATGTTGCTTTAAAAGGTAAAATAGAACCTAGCGGCATTGTTTATCTTATAATCATGAACATATCTGCAATTAATGGAATATAATAGGCTAAGAGTGTTTACTTTTATGTATAAGTAGTACTACCCATGTGAGAAGTGAGTTTATGCCTGAAAAAAAGTGGAAAATATAGGACAATGCTTGTTTAGGTCTTTTTTCTATGAAAATTTCAATAAATGCCTCAAAATAGCCAGGTTGCCGCACATCCGAGATAGTGTAGAACAGAGTTTGGCCTATCACATATACCATTCTATGCTAGATATAACAATATATATTACCCCAAAGTGAAAGATTATATATCATGAGTGCATAGTAAAGTTTGCTTGATTTGACACGTCAAGTTCTATAATCGATACACCAATCCGTACACCCCACTTTTTTTTATTTTATTCTATCCATTCCTCAAGGTACTGGACAGTATATGGTCATATATTATATGGTGACATAAAGGTGGAAATATTTGCATGCCCTAGATGGGTGGATATATAGTATCGATGATATGATACCGAATATGGATAGTTGCAGTGGAATAAGGAGTAATGCAATGTTGCATATTTAGGTTATAAGTATTGCTATAAAAGAAAACTTAATATAGCAAGAGGTAGTACGCAAGTATAGTTGTTTTGCCATATAAAACTACATCCGTTGTTTAGCCGATCCTTTGTTTTATTTTTATTTTATTTCTAAGTCCTGATACCAATTTGCACTTACAATGACCATATTACTTTCTTTCCGAGATTATCTGATCAGAATTTCGCTTTTTTTAATCATATTCCATTTTTCACGTTAACTCCTATATACTGTCCGCCCATCGG
>CAZBJM010000051.1:0-13547 GCA_964492225.1 uncultured Methanosarcinales archaeon | reverse complement strand
CACATTCTCCATCAACCTGTGCAACATACAGAATGGTACATTGGTCGAGGAACTTTGGCAAAAGGGACAATATCGACCTCCATGGCTTTGGAGCATAGTCGAGATACTCGTAAAAGCAAAGGAAGAATATCCGGACAAAGTGATCAGTTCTGACCCTGTTGGTGCTGGCTCCAAGAGAGGGCCACATAATTGCAAGGAGTGCAGCCATAGGGTAGCTGATGCCATTAGGCTCTTTTCACTTACACAGGATATCGACTGTCTATCGGCATTGGAATGTGATTGCAAGACCCTATGGGAGAGCGTGTTGGAACTGGATGACCATTCCTTTGGTGCACCTTTGACCGACTGAATCCCTCGAACAGGGATAGAACTCTAGATAGGAGAGGCACCATTCAAAAAAAAAAGGGTACAAGCCCCTTCAACCATTGCATACCATTGTGCCTATCCCAGAATCTGTGAATAGTTCCAAAAGCACAGAGTGGGATACACTGCCATCGATAATGTGGACATTGTCGACCCCGCTCACAACTGCAGTGGCTGCTCCCTTCATTTTTGGGATCATGCCGCCTGAGATGACACCTTCTTTGATGAGTTGTTCCACACCTTCGAGAGTGACCCTGGATATCCTGGTCGTTCTGTCCTTTGTATCCCTTAACACTCCTGGTACATCGGTCATAAGGATGAGCTTTTTAGCCTTCATGGCTGCGGCAATGTCCCCTGCCACAGTATCTGCGTTAAGGTTCAGGGCCTTGCCGTTCACATCCACAGCAATAGGTGAGATAACAGGAATATAGCCCTCTTTTGTAACGATGTTAAGGATCTCAGTATTGATGACGTCGGTATCACCCACCCATCCAAGGTCGACCTCTCTCTCGACATTTTCTATCATTACCTTCTGGAAAGGTTTTTTCCTGGCAACTATCAGTTTTCCATCCTTCCCTGAAAGACCGATGCCCTTACCCCCATACTTGCCAATAAGTGACACTATTTCGGCATTGATATTGCCCACAAGCACCATTCTTGCAATCTCCAGGGTCTCATCATCAGTTATACGTAATCCCCCAACGAACTCGGGTTTTTTGCCCATGCGCTCCATCTTTTCAGTGATCTCCGGTCCTCCTCCATGGACTATGACAGGATGTATACCAACGTATCTGAGCAGTACTATATCCTGGACGATGTCATTCATTATCTGCTGATTGACCATCGCATGTCCGCCAACCTTGATGACCATTACTGAACCGTAGAACTCCCTTATGTAAGGAAGAGCCTCTATCAATACATTCTCTCTTTTAAGTGTCATGTTATTACCTATCGATACGCTAAGCAAGTATTGCAATAACCTTTGTCAATCATTAATAAGAAGGCACTTTAAAGATTTAAATCCTCTTTAGACCCACTTTCCGAAGGTGAACCTTTGAACCAATACTTGCCTGAAATGCTTAATGCAAATGCATATTCATGTAGTTGCAGATAGAAACGTAATAATATAGGGATAATAGACACATATTTATATAATAACTAATATAATATAGTAATGAGCTAAAGAGAGGGAGTATAATGAATAAGCAAGACATAGTGAAATTCTATGAGTTTAAAGAAATGTTCCTCAGGTATCTGGACCCGGATGATCTCTCTGAGCAGGAAACCATTCTCCGGGAAGACATAATCCAGTTCATTAAGAATGCATGCATAAAAAGTCTTGTATGCTAGATGCGTCCACATGGATAAGAGGGGACCAATACTGGAAACCATGGCCCCATACAACGACTAGCCTTGGAGATGTTTTTCAGTAGAATGTGCCTGATCAGCAACTTGTGATGGTATACCAGGTCCCACTCCCTGAACTGGGTAAGATATACTTTTTTTATTGGATACTGATAGGTATCTTTATATAGAACTGCTTGCATTAAGATTGAACAGTACGAGTATCTATGATATTCAATAGCAACTAATGCTAACTTTCTATAATAACAAAATGTTTCATGGTTTCAGGAGGCTATTAATTTGGCAGGACAGACAAGGTACGTTCAGGGAAGCGGCAATAAGAAGTTACGCGGAAGAGATGCACAGAGCATCAATATCCTTGCAGGCAAAGCAGTGGCAAAGGCAGTAAGGACCACACTCGGACCAAAGGGTATGGACAAAATGCTCATAGACTCTATGGGAGACATAGTGATCACCAACGATGGTGCAACTATCCTCAGAGAGATGGACATAGAACACCCAGCAGCAAAGATGGTGGTCGAGGTAGCAAAGACCCAGGACGATGAAGTAGGGGACGGTACCACAACAGCAGCAGTACTTACCGGAGAGCTACTTGCAAAGGCAGAAGAGCTCCTTGAAAAGGGTGTACACTCCACTATCATAGCTACAGGATACAGGCATGCTGCAAAGAAGGCAATAGAGATCCTTGATACCATCACAATAGATGTGAACAGGGATGACAAGGAGACACTCAAGAAACTTGCAAGGACTGCCCTCACGGGTAAGGGTGCAGGAGAATACAAGGAATTCCTATCAGACATGGTGCTGGAGGCTGTCCTCTCTGTGGCCGAAGACACAGAGGATGGTATAAAGGTAGATGTAGGAGACATCACCATCGAGAAGAAGGAAGGCGGAAGCATCCAAGACACTGAGCTCATACAGGGCCTTATCATCGATAAAGAGCGCGTAAGACCAAACATGCCAAAGAAGGTAGAGGATGCAAAGATATTGCTTGCAAGCTTTGGTATAGAGTTCCACAAGATAGAGAAGGATGCGGAGATCAAGATCACATCACCTGACCAGATGCAGCTCTTTGTAGAGCAGGAAGAGAGAATGGTCAAGGAAATGGTCGACAAGATAGTTGCAAGCGGTGCAACGGTTGTTTTCACCCAGAAGGCCATTGATGACCTCGCACAGTACTATTTGGAGAAGGCAGGGATATACGCATGCAGGAGGATCAAGAAGAGCGACCTTGAGAAGCTTGCAAAGGCTACTGGTGCAACCTTGTTCCAAGATGTAGCGGACATAAAGACCACAGACCTTGGATATGCCAAGCTCGTGGAAGAGAAGGATATAGGCGGTGCCCGTATGACCGTCATCACCGGATGCAAGGAAGAGAAAGCAGTGTCCATGATCCTTCGCGGTGGCACCACACACATTGTGGATGCACTGAAGCGGGCACTCAATGATGCACTTTGCGTCGTCGGAGTAGCACTAGAGGATAAGAAAATAGTTGCAGGCGGCGGCTCACCAGAGATAGAGATAGCACTCAGACTCAGGGAATATGCGGCAACCCTCAAGAACAGAGAGCAGCTTGCTGTCAGCAAGTTCGCAGAGGCCTTTGAGATAATTCCACAGACCCTTGCTGAGAACGCAGGTATGGACCCCATAGACAAGCTTATCGAGCTTCGCTCCCAACATGAGCGGGGCAACAAGAATGCAGGTCTTGATGTGTACACTGGCGAAATAGTAGACATGTATGCGCATGATGTACTTGAGCCCCTGAGGATCAAAACACAGGCCATCAACTCTGCCACGGAAGCAACTGTCATGATACTGCGTATCGACGATATCATTGCTTCAAGCACCACCAATAATGGTCCAGCACCACCTGGTGAAATGGAACTAGATGATTAAAGACCACCATATGGTGAAAGATAATGGATAGTGTCGTCTTTGGCACTACCATATTTTCTCTTTTTGATCCTACCCGAACTGTTAAAAGGGATCTTTTATGCAGACGACGTCGTTCGTTCATCCCATTGAGATTATGCATTTTTTGTACTATTTATTCCCTTGATGACATCAAAGACCATCATTGGAAAACTTTAAGTAATATGTAAACCTCGGAAGTGAAAACATGGTTTACTATTCGACCCATCTGCCATAAACTAAATATTTGCAGATGGCCTTGCAACCAAAGGGGGAAATAGCATAAAAGGAAGAAGCTTACATAAAGGGAATTATGAGAGCAATATTAGAAAGATGAGCATGACCTCACTGTTTGCAGCACTGATAGCTGTAGGTGCCTTCATAAGGATACCAGTCCCGGTCAGTCCAATACCCATAACCTTACAGATAATTTTTGTATTCCTCGCTGGTGCAGTATTAGGAGCGCGCTGGGGGATGATGAGCGTAATTGTGTACCTTCTCCTTGGAGCCATAGGACTTCCAGTGTTCTCAGGGGGTTCATCAGGCATTGGTGTGATTTTCGGACCCACTGGCGGATACCTCGTGGGATTTGCATTTGCTGCACTTGCAATAGGCACACTTTCTGAAAAAAGAGGTACATCGAACATATTACAAAATGTGATCAACATGCTCATTGGTCTACTGATCATCTATTTCTTTGGGACAGTTTACTTGATGCATGTCGCCAACCTGTCAATAGAACATGCCATTCTGATGGGGATAGTTCCTTATTTACCAGGGGATGCGCTGAAACTGATAATTGCTTCGATAATAGCCGCGCGATATACACAGATCGACATTCAAAAGTAAATAAGACATATAGACATGGAATAAGTTCACATGATAGAGATCTGCGGCCTCACACACACATACCCCAATGGGACACATGCCTTGGAAAAGGTGGACCTGCACATAGGTAGGGGTGAATTCATTGTGATAGCAGGCAAAAATGGCAGTGGGAAATCAACACTTGTGAGACACATGAATGCCTTGCTCATACCTACAGGAGGCTCTGTACGCATCAATGGGATGTGTACGGCACAGAAAGAGCACCATCATGCCATCCGCAAAGCTGTTGGCATGGTATTCCAAGAGCCAGACTCACAGTTCATCGGAATGACCGTAGAGGAGGACATCGCATTTGGGCCAGAGAACCTGGGGATGCATCCTGATAAAATAAAAGAGCTTATAGATCAGTCATTAAAGACCTTGGGCATTTCCCACCTCCGAGACCAGTCACCGAGATGCTTGAGTGGAGGACAGAAACAAAAGGTTGCTGTTGCAGGGGTGCTTGTTATGGGACCACAATGCATTATCTTTGATGAGGTCACATCCATGCTTGACCCATATGCAAGAAAGGATATGCTTGAGGCAATTATGCGCATCCATGCAAAAGGAGATACCATTATCATTGTGACCCACAGATTGGAAGAAGCAGCAAAAGCTGATCGCCTTATAATTATGGACCAGGGAAGGATCATTGCGGATGGGGCCCCCTTTGATATACTGATGCAACATGGTTGTGAAGACTATGGTATCGAGGTGCCTCCGATACTAGCCCTCTCTAAGAGACTTACAGATGCAGGACTTATTTCCAAGCCCGCCTTTACAAAAGAAGAACTGATCGATGCCCTATGTCCATAGACGTGAACAACCTTAGCTTCCATTATAACTCCTCCAACCCCTCGCAAGAGATATCTCTGAGGAACATTAGCCTCTCCATTGACAAGAGTGAACTCGTACTGATATGTGGAAAAATAGGCTCTGGAAAATCCACATTGGTCCAGCACTTCAATGGTTTGCTCACCCCCAGCTCAGGAACGGTCACAGTGGATGGTATGCAAGCACGGGACAGGAGGGTACGAGAGCGAGTAGGGATGTTGTTTCAGTTTCCCCAGCAGCAGCTATTTGGAAAGACGGTCTTTGAAGATGTGGCCTTTGGCCCAAGGAATTTTGGTATAAAAGGACATGAGCTTGAAAAAAGAGTGCATTCAGCCATGGGCATATTGGGATTGAGTGAGGGACTATGTGCAAAGTCGCCTTTTGATCTGAGCGAGGGACAGAAACGACTTGTTGCCATTGCAGGAGTTCTGGCCTCCAGACCTCAATACCTTGTATTGGATGAACCATTGACTGGCCTTGATACAAATGGGAAAGAAGCACTCCTGTCAGCATTACAGATATTGCGCTCAGAAGGCACCGCTATCATTGTGGTATCGCACCAGACCGAACAACTTTTGTCCCAGGTCGACCGGGTATTTGTACTTGATGAAGGAAAGCTTGTATTCACAGGCACGTCTTTTGAATATGTAGCAAATGGCTCCTACCCTCTTCCAGAGATAACCTGCCTTATGAAAGAGCTAAGAAGCAGAGGATTTGATGTAAAGGAAGAAGTATTCCATACCGAAGAAGCTTTTTGTGAAATTGTCAAGGTCATGGAAGAAAAGGGCAGAAAAGAATATAAGGCAAGGACCAATGTCAGACTGGAGGAAAATGAAGAATCTACTCTTTAACTTTATTCCAGGTACATCCTTCCTGCACAGACTTGACCCCAGGGTGAAAGTACTGGCCATGCTCATAGCAAGCATATGCATCTTCCGCATAACAACATTCAGAGAGATGTTAATGATAGCTGCTGTGTTTTCACTACTGATGCTATTGTCCTCGATATCACTGCTATCCACGATCAATAATGTCAGGCCGATGTTACCTTTTCTTGTGTTCCTGTTCATACTCCAGCTTTTCCTCACCAGGGGGCAGACCTTGTTCTCTTTCCTTTGGATGGAGGCCACATATCAAGGCCTGGTCTCAGGAGCTTTGCTGTCTATGCGCTTCCTGTTCCTGCTTTTGTTTGCCTCTCTCCTGACATCCACTACGTCTCCTTCCCTCATGTCTGCCGGGATAGAACGTATCCTCAGACCCTTACCAACAAGAAAGATAGGTATCTCATCATTCGATCTTGCAACTATGATGTCATTGTCCCTTCATTTTGTCCCTCTGCTCCATGGTGCGTTCAATAAGCTCAGGGGTGCACAGGTTTCACGTGGATTGGATATGAAACGAAATCCACTCCGAGCAATCTACTCCCTTTCCATCCCAATGATACGAATGACCTTAAGTTCTGCTGAAGAGGTAGCTGACGCGATGGAAAGCCGGTGTTACCATGGAGAGTATCGCAGCTCCATGCATTCTCTGGTCATGCAAAAAAAAGATATCGCTGCACTATTGACCTTTAGCACGATGATGCTAGTGTTCATCTGAATGGGCTAATCTTTCATTCTACCCACATAGAACTACGTCTAAATTCCATTTATACCCATCATCCATACAAAAGACTTTTATGCTTGGAAGCCTATTTCGTACCCCTGAGCATTGAAGTGGTCCCGTGGCTTAGCCAGGATATAGCATCGGGCTTCTAACCCGAGGGTCGTGGGTTCAAATCCCTCCGGGATCGCTTTGATTTTTTCAGCCTGTCTTGCAGATACTGCTTGCACGTTCAGCTATGACCAAATAGCTGGAGCCTTATATACACCCTTTATTCCTCGTATGTCACAATGACCTGTTTTCCCAATACCAATGCAAGTTTTGAACTGAGTTCGGATTTTGCCTTTGTCAACTGACATGTTATGCATTCGATATGCATCTGTTCCAAGGATATCTCTTCTTTAATGGATCCCATCAAAACAGCATAGCGTTCTTTTTCTTTCAGTAGCTTTTCTTTTTTGCGATATACCTGCATGGAATCCATCTTGTCCTTCAATTCTTTCAACCTTGCAGAGTACTGTGCCTCCGTGGCCTGCAGGGCTCCGAGTGTACTAGGGTCCTTCAGCTTCTCTATGTGGACCTGGATCTTATCGTTCATCTGGTCTTTCATTCCAAGTTCCTTGTTCATGGTCCGAAGGGAAAGTTCATCGAGGAAACTATTCAGTTCGCTTTGTGTGAAGGTCCAAGTCTTGTCTTTAATGGATGCAAGAGTTGCACGATCCCCTGGACCGAGGATGCGGATCTCATTTACATCTTGCCTCTCCATCCTTGAAATGGCCTTTGAAAGGGGAGAGAATAGACGATCGATATCTGCCCTTGAAGACGCGAGCTTCATTTCTACTTCATTTATCTCTTCATCTAGCTTCTTAGCTAGCCTAAGCTCATCGCTCCTTTCTATTTCCCCCAACCGTGCAACAGTTTCATTGAACATGTCCTCCGCTACCCTGTACCTGGGCTCCAGGTCACATATATTGCGCTGACTACGACAAATGCTTCCCCTTGTCTGTCGTATGTTCTCAAGTTCATTGCATATATGCCCCAAGGACCCTGTTCTTTTTTGTTTTTCATTGATCAGACAAAATAGCTCCCCGAAATTATCTTCAAGCTCTGTAAGGCCGTCCTTCATCTTTTCAAACTCTTGTGGATATAGGGCCTTGATGTATAGCTGACTTCGCTGTGTATTATCAACAAATGTCTTCATGACAGATCTTGACTCGGTATAGAAAGAGATAGCATCTCCGAGGGTGTCATTCTGTGGTAGCTTCAACTTATCTATTATGAGTTCCAAATTGTATGTCATATTTGCACGGTTCGAGTCGCCTACCTTCTCCATCCTCTTGCTGGCATTCTCCAAATGATCCGCTTCAAGGAGGCTTTTCCTTACATCCCTCAGGCACTCAATTGAATGGCCTATATTCCTATATATTTCGCGTATAAGAGGAGCACTGCCATCATGTTCTTTTTTATACTCTGCACGTACGAGCGCTTCCACATCCTCAAAAGCAAGCCTCATAGTCTCATTGGTGCATTTCTTTTCCCTTTTCCCGAAAAGCCTTTCGATAAAATTCATTACAGAAGAAAGTATGATACTATCATAAAAGCTTGTTGGATGAGGGTTTATGCATCATCATATGCGCTGTTCTGTCGAGTTTGGTATCCGATGCTTGCCAATGGGGGAGCCTGTTAATTTCAGGGGACAGGACTACGAAATGTCGCGCACGCGGCCGTTGTAGCTATACAATGGACCATACTGCTGGGAAACTTGTAGTTGATACTAAGAGGTTGTCTAATTAGCTCATATTCTCCATTTCTGATCAGATGAACAGTTAACAATAAACGCGGCTGCAACTTTCTACTGAAAGACACGGCACCTTTTTACAGTCCAACCCCCGGCTCCCCGCCAGTCGCGCGCGTTCTTCCCGAGGGGCGGACATTATATAGGAATTAACGTGAAAAATGGAATATGCTTTAAAAAAGCGATAAGAATATAAAGCGAAATTCTGATCAGACAAGCTCACTAATGTGCGTGCGGTTGGAGAATAGAAATATATAATAGTTGAGCATCTGTCTACTGAGAATTTAATGAGGCTATATAATGAGCGAATTACTGATCTATTGTAATGGTGAATACGTTCCCAAGTCCAAGGCCACTACTTCTTTGTATGACCATGGTTTTCTCTATGGGGACGGTGTATTTGAGGGAATAAGGGCTTATAACGGCCGCGTCTTCAAGTTACGCGAGCATGTTGACAGGCTCTATGACTCTGCAACTGCAATAGCCCTGAAGGTACCCATGACCAAAGAGGAAATGGAGGAGAGCATCCTTGAGACCCTCAGGAAGAACAATCTAAAGGAGGCTTACATCAGGCCCATTGTCACAAGAGGCAATGGAGATCTTGGTCTGGACCCAAGGAAATGTCCAAAGCCCAATGTGTTCATCATTTGCCAGGAATGGGGAGCCATGTATGGGGACCTGTATGAGACTGGACTTACAGGTGTCACCGTTTCTGTCAGAAGGAACGCATGCGATGCACTTTCACCAAACATCAAGTCTCTGAACTACCTGAACAACATCCTTGGTAAGATCGAGGCAAATGCAAAAGGTGGCGACGAGGCTATTTTCTTTGATAATAACGGATATCTGTCAGAAGGTTCCGGAGACAACATATTCATCATAAAGAACGGAAAGGTCTACACCCCACCCACCATCAATAATCTAAAAGGTATCACAAGGGCGACTGCAATTGAGCTCCTCGAAGATATGGGTATTCCTGTCCACGTCGAAAACCTGAGCATGTTCGACCTATATACCGCTGATGAGCTGGTGGTCACAGGTACAGCAGCTGAAGCAGCTCCTCTGGTAAAGGTAGATGGACGTGATATTGGTACTGGAAAGCCAGGCCCCATCACAAAAAAACTAGTAGAGGCTTTCCACAAGGTAACCCGTAGCACAGGTACACCTTATCTCTAAGAATGGGCAGTGAGGTTTTCCATCCCCTCCTCCATTTTCTGTAAGGTATTATAAAGTATAGCATAGAATTATATAATGTTGCAAATATAATATATACGATACTATGCTGATGAATAATATTACCGTAATAGAAATGACAGGGGAGCAATAATGGAGATCGAAGGAGAAAAAGGTAAGGTAGTATTGCAGAATCTGAAATATCTGAATGATTCAGTGATGGCAATACTATTGCTCATGCCGGTTACACTTTTGATAGTCTTTGAGGCCCTTGATGACAATCCTGTCCTGAAGATGATCTCTCTTCCAACCTGGGGAGTATACCTTATAGGGCTTTGGTATGTGAGCTCAAGGATATTCAAACTGAACAAAACACTTCTAGCATATCTTGATGAAAAATAAGACCATGGAACGCAAAGAATTCAGAGAGACCATCACAGCAGATGAGGCCAGAGCACTTGTGGCCGGCATCAAGATAACTGCCAATGTCGAGCGTGTGCATATTGCGAGTGCATCGGGGCGTATACTGGCAGAGGACATATTCTCGAATGTAGATGTACCGCAATTCAACCGTGCGGTCAAGGATGGTTATGCAGTACGCGCAAAAGATACCTATAATGCCACAGAGCCTGAGCCATTGAGCCTTAAAGTGACAGCTGTCATACCAGCAGGCTGTTCTGACAAGTTCTTTGTTGGGGATGGGGAGGCCATTGAGATATCTACAGGAGCCCCTATTCCAGATGGTGCGGATGCTGTCATAATGTCAGAGCAGACGAAACAGACGGGCGATATTGTCTTTGTCAATCAACCTGTGCATATAGCCGAAAATGTCATGCGTGCGGGTTCTGACATTATGAAAGGTGACCGGGTACTGAGAAGAAATACGCGTATCGGTCCACGGGAGATAGGGGTGTTGGCTTCCATTGGCAACATCGACGTACCTGTGAAAAAGGTGCTTGTTGGCATTATATCTACCGGCGATGAGCTTGTTGAACCTGGGAAGGAATTGGGACCAGGCATGATATTCGATGCAAATTCATATGCTGTAGCTGCAAATATAACAGAGTGTGGTGCAGTGCCAATGATCTATGGTATTGTCCCAGACGAGGAACTTTTGATGGAGCAAATACTTGACAGGGCCATAGACGAATGTGACCTTGTCCTTACATCCGGTAGCACCTCTGCTGGTATCGGGGATGTCATGTATAAGATAATAGATGCAAAGGGGGAGACACTTGCACATGGTATATCCATCAAACCAGGAAAACCTGTGGTGATCGGAATGATACGCGGTGTTCCCACAATTGGCCTTCCCGGCAATCCGGCCTCAGCCCTAAGTATCTTCAATGAGTTTGTCGCGCCTATCATCTATAATGCACTGGAACTTACTCCCTCCTTCAGAACAAAGGTACAGGCTGTCATGGGTACAGGTATACGTTCAGGTGGAAGGGAAGAGCTTTTCCCAGTGGGTCTTATCAGAGGTCGAGCATACCCGGCTGATAAGACCTCCGGTGCCATCACAACCCTCTCGGATGCCGATGGGATAATAGAGATAAAGGCAAATACCGAATACATCGAGGCTGGCACTCCTGTCGATGTGACAATGTTCGGGAATGCCAGGAGCCCAGATATCATGTTTGTAGGTGGACAGTGTCCGGGTATCGATATCATTGAGGATATTACAGGAAAGGTGATAAGGACCCTCAACCTCGGTTCAAGCGCTGGTTTTGCTGCGATCGCTGGAGCCACAGCAGATATTGCAGGAGTGAATATGCCAAATGCTGGTGGTGAGTATAACCTTTCAGTCATCCGGAAAATGGGTCTTGCTGATGTTGTGCTCGTTAAAGGATATAAACGGGAGCTTGGTCTTATATTCAAACCTGATATGGCGGTAAAAGGACTCGATGACCTCCTTAGCTTGCGCCTTATCAACAGGAACAGAGGTTCAGGCACAAGGGCAGCGCTGGACATCGAACTATCCAAAATGGCATCACAGAAGGGTATTTCCAGAGATGTGCTTATAAAGAAGATCGATGGTTATAGTTCTGGTTCAAAGACCCATCGTTCTGTCTGTGAGGCGATTAAGGATGGAAAGGCAGATGTAGGATTTGGATTAAAGACGGCTGCAGATGAAGCAGGTCTTGGGTTCATCCATGTGACCGAGGATGAATTTGATTTTGTGATACGCAAGGAAGTACTGGATGTAAAAGAGATCCAATTGTTCCTGTCAGTGCTGGAGTCTTTGGATTTTGCCGGACGCCTGCCGGTAGGAATACGGACATATGAGCGGACAGGCCAACAGATAGACTCATTCTGATGTAAAAAAGGCATTCAGCGGGAAATCTTTAAAGTTTAGTAAGCTATTGTAGGTGCAAATGAGCATAAACGAAGAAATAATAGCAGTAGAAGAAGAAATAAAAAAGACGCCATACAATAAGGCCACCTCTTTTCACATAGGTCGTTTGAAGGCAAAACTTGCAAGGTTACGTGACGAGGTCACCAAGAGAGCTTCCAGTAAGTCCGGAGGTGAAGGTTACTCGGTAAGGAAATCAGGTGATGCCACAGTCACACTTGTTGGTTTCCCTTCCGTGGGTAAATCCACACTGCTGAACAAGCTCACCGATGCAAACTCTCCGGTTGGTGCCTACGAGTTCACAACCCTTGATGTAATTCCCGGTGTGCTTGCCTATAAGAATGCCACTATCCAGATACTGGACGTCCCAGGGCTTGTGAAGGGGGCGGCAAGTGGCAGAGGACGTGGTAAAGAGGTCATAGCCGTTGTCAGGAACTGTGACCTTGTGTTGTTCGTGCTTGATGTGTTCCAACCTCAACATCACCCAGTGCTTACCCAAGAGCTATATGATGCTGGTATCCGACTGAACCAGAAACGTCCCGATGTTGTCATCAAGAGGCAGGACCGTGGTGGCGTCACCATCAGCAGTACTGTTGAGCTAGAAATGTCCGAAGATCTCATCAAGACCATCCTAGGCGAATATAAGATCCATAATGCACATGTGTTGATCAGGGAGAATATCAATATGGACCAGCTGATCGATATTGTCATGGATAACAGAGTATATATCCCAGCGGTGGTAGTTGTCAATAAATTGGATATGGCCGATGAGCATACCCTGCGCAAATGCAAGGAGCTGTTTCCCGATGCAACATATATCTCGGCCGATAAAGAGAAGAACCTTATGGAGGTCCGTGATGTCATCTATGATGCACTGGATTTCATAAGAGTGTACCTTAAGCCTCAAGGTGGTCCCGCAGACTTTGAAGAGCCGCTCATTGTGCGCAATGGGACAACAATAGGCGATGTATGTGACCGCTTGCATCGCGATTTCAGAAGGAAGTTCAGGTATTCCCTCATATGGGGTACATCTGCAAAACATCCGGGACAGAGGGCAGGACTTGACCATGTTCTCCATGACAAGGACCTCCTTACTTTGATCATAGCAAAATGAGCCATTCCCGGCATAATAATTAAGTACCATGATGCATTTATTGCATACAACATCGTAGTCCTGTAGGGTAGTGGTCAATCCTTTCGGCCTTTGGAGCCGAAGACCGTGGTTCGAATCCGCGCAGGACTATCTTTTTTTTATAAGGATTGAACAAAGGTCCCTTAAAACTT
>CAZBJM010000050.1:0-13718 GCA_964492225.1 uncultured Methanosarcinales archaeon | reverse complement strand
GAAAAATGCCTAAGAAAACGGGCATTGCCATGTTAGCAGTGGGAGCAGTGCTGATTCTTGCAGCACTGCTCCTTCTCCTTTATAACCGCTACGAGGATACGAAAGCCGGGCAGGAAGCCGAGAGCCTGCTGGCAAACGTCGAGGCCGTGATCGATGAGCAGGCGACCCGTGAGCCAACGCCAGCCGGAACGGAGATACCCGGAACCACGCCCACACCCTCCGCCACGCCCCTAGCTCCGGAAATGCCGGTAGTCGAGCTGGACGGCTATGAGTATGTGGGATATGTGGAGATACCCGCACTGGAATTGAAGCTGCCGGTCATGTCGGAATGGGACTATAACCGCTTGAAGATCGCTCCATGCCGTCAGTTCGGTTCCTCACGCACGGATGATCTGGTCATTGCCGCACATAACTATCAGAACCATTTTGGGCGGCTGAAGGACTTGCAGGAGGGCAATACGGTGATCTTTACGGATATTGAGGGCATAATCAACACCTATTCTGTTGAAAAGATTGAAACACTGAATCCCGGCGATGTGGACGCCGTACAGAACAGCGGCTATGATCTTGTCCTCTATACCTGCACCAAGGGCGGCAGGACGCGCGTGACCGTGTTCTGCAACCGGATCAAGATAATCTCTCCTTCTCCAGCCCCAACGCAGATGGAAAAGTGAGGGCGAGTATGGCAGACAATATCAACATGCGCAAACAGAGCGACTGGCGCACGAAAGCAAGCGGCTCCCGAAGAAAGCAGATGGAGCGCTGCGTCCTGTGCTGGCGTTTGACCAACGTTCCGAAAAACACGCCGATCTCCAAGCGAAACTATTACGTTCAAGGACAGGGGCAGCTCTGTGAAAACTGCTACTATGAGCTTTTCAAGCAGCGCGTATTCTCCGGCGAGGATAATATGAATACATGAAATCGGAAGAAAATGGGCTGAAAAAAGGTCAGCGCTTCGGGCGCTGGACATTACTGGACAAGGTTGTCACTACGGCACAAGGCGAAAAGAAACATCTCTGCCGCTGTGACTGCGGCACGGAACGATATGTGCTGGAGCGCTCTCTCAAAAGCGGAGGTTCCCTCAGCTGCGGCTGCCTGCGGCGAGAACGGGCGCAGCAGGCAACGGCATACGACCTGCTTGGCAAGACCTTTGGCGAATTGAAGGTTGTAGGCAAAAGCCGAAAGCGCACCAAAATGGGAGCGTACTGGACATGTCTGTGCAGCTGCGGTTATACCTGTGAAGCAACAGCCAGCGAGCTGGTATCCGGACGTAAAACAAACTGCGGCTGCAAAAATGTGAAAAACTATGCTTCTTCTGACATTACCGGGCAACGCTTTGGCCGGTTGACTGCGCAATACTCCACGAAAAAGAGAGATACAAAGGGTTTCGTGATCTGGCATTGCCGTTGTGACTGCGGCAATGAGACCGACGTTTCCTACAACAACCTGATGTATTGCGGACAGCAGAGCTGCGGCTGTAAGAAACGGGAACACGATAAGTCGTTAGCCGGGTTTCTCACTCATGTGGACGGAACCAGCATCGACGCATGGAAGAGTAATACGATTCCCAAAAACAACACAACCGGCGTTCGCGGCGTTTATTCTATTAAGGGCCGATATGTAGCCAAACTGGTATTTCAGAAAAAGCAGCATTTCCTCGGCACATATAAGACGCTGGCCGAGGCCGCAGAGGTTAGGCAGAAAGCCAATGCACTTTTGAGAAACGAGTTGGTGCGCTTCTATGAGAAGTGGGCTGAAAAGGCGGCTGCTGACCCGCAATGGGCAAAAGAAAACCCGATAAAATTCCATGTCAGCAAGACGGAAAACGGCGAACTGACTGTGAATCTTCAGCCGGAGATGAATGTGTAGTCAAACGAATCAAATCAAGATGCTTGGTTATCGGTATGCTCCGGATATACCGGATTGCTGTCTTTGCAAAGACATTGGACTTTATCGTGTCCCACTCCGCCAGCCGAACGATCTCTGCCGTGCCGGTTGCAAAGTCAAATCTGATCTCTCCCCATTCGCCGTCGTTGTCCACCTGATACAGGTAGACAGCGGCGGTAATTGTTTCATCCGTTTTCCGAATTTCTATCTGACGCAGAGAAATCGTGTGCAGCGCATTGCTTTTCGGTGCTTTTGACTCTTTGACCGGAGGAATGGGCTTCTCCGGGTGCTCCATCTCAAACGGCACAACAGCCTCTTTCAGCAGCCGCACCTCCGGCAAGCTCTGTATGTACCGTATCGCCGTCTTTGCAAAGACGTTGGACTTTATCGTGTCCCACTCTGCCAGCCGGACGATCTCCGCCGTGCCGTTAATAAAGTCAAATCTGATCTCTCCCCATTCGCCGTCGTTGTCCGCCTGATATAGGTAGACAGCGGCGGCTATTTTTTTGTTCTTCTTCGTGCTTTTCACCTGTTTTAAGGTCACGGTATGCACCATGCCGTTCTCCATGAGCTTCAGGCGCAGCTTGTCCAAAGCGCGGCGGTAGGCGCGCTCCGCGCCGCTTGCCCCGCTGCCCTCGAACATGACCGCCAGTTCCTCAAAGGATTTCTGCTTCGACATGGGGCTGACCCGCCCGCAGGCCATGCAGACGGCATTCCGACCCTCCAGCAGTCTTTGCTCCCGCAGCTCCATTTCCCAAAAGGCGCTCTTTACGGCCTTTGCCCGGACGCCGTTCCAGAGGATGTCCGCATAGTTCCAGCTATCGTCGCAGGTCACGTCCTCTCCGGTTTCCTCGCCGTCCTCGTCCTGCTCCGTGCGGTAAAGGGAAACGATGCTCCGGTTGTGCCGGGCGACGGTCAGCAGCTCGTCAGCCGTTGCGCCGTCCTCCTTGTATCCGGCTTTTTCCGCAAACTCCGCAACGACCTCTGCGCGGCTCTTGCCGGAATCGGTATATATCGCCCCAATATGCCGCACACGCTGGTACTCCGCAATGCTTCCAAAGGAGCCTGCTTCCTCCAGAGCGCGGCAGAACAGCAGCCCGTTCCGAATATAGTTTTTGGCATATTTCAGAAACTCCGTATCCTGCTCCGGGTCGAACCTCGGCAGGCAGAACAGCAGCATTTGCAGGACTTCCAGCTTGTAGTCCAGAAACCGGGCGGGGTCATAGCGGTCAATGCCGTTTCGGGTGAGGAAGCGATAGATCACGCCGTTCAGCCGCTTTTCAAAGCGGTGCAGAAAGAAGGAAAAGTAGGCAAGGTTCTTGTGCCGGACGGCTTCTCGTATATAATTGTTCAGCGCCATCTCCGGCGGTTCCGGCGTGAGCTGAAAGGCGTTCCGCACCTCCCGCATGGTCAGGCTGTCCGAGTTGGAGAACGGCACTTTGGGCGCATAACCGGACAGCTCCCATGTGTAGCCCGAAAGCTGCTCAGGTATCAGCTCGTCGCGCTTGTCTTTCATGTCCGCACCCCCTTTCCCGCAGTGGCTATCCTCTTATCGTTTCATCTCCGCTTTTGCTTCCGCCAGCAGCGCTGCCTGCTCCATCTCGGCGGCATAGCTGCCCTGTGCATAGGCAACATCGCTGATTGCCTGCTGCATCTTGCGCTTCGCCAGCCGCTTCATGACGGCGGCAGCGTCCTGATCCAGCGTCCCTCTGTCCAGCTTTTTATCTATGGTATTCATGCGCCGGTTGTATATCTTCTTGATGGGATGATCCGGCGCAAGCTCCCGCTGCTCCCTGCCCCGCAGATTCCCGATCTGACGGCAGGTGCGCCCCAGCTTGTCGCCGGGAGCAAAGCCGCCGCAGTATTTTGTGTGCCTTGCGTTGGTGGTCAGGAACCATTTGCCGCAGATGCGGCACTTCTTCGGCGCATGACCCACGCACAGACCCTCGAAGAAATCGGCGCGGAGCATCCCCACAAAGGTAACGTAGTGGATGCGCTTCACCAGCTTTGCCTTGTCCTCGCCGGGATGCAGGACGGAGAGGTACTGGGAGGTTTCATTGGTAAGCGCCATCCACTGACTTGCTTCGTTCATGCTGAACTCCGCAGGAAAGGACCTGCTGAACAATTCTGCCAGACCGTCCGGGGTGCGGTCGCTGCCCTCCGCGTCCAGTATAAGGGCAAACCGTTCCATGCCCTTCTTGTATTCCGCCAGGGAGAATGCAAGGTGTCCCAGCACCGGCACGATGCGCCCCAGCAGGATGCCCAGACTGTATTCCTCCAACTGCTTTGCATTGAGCGTTCCCATGGTGACGGCTATGCTGAACTCCTGAAGATTTTGTAATCCCTCCGGTGTGAACGCTTTTGGGATGTTGGAAATATAGAAGTCCGTGTCCAGACAGTCAAAAGGCGGCACGTCCCGGAGCAGCGTCAGGATTTCCACTGCCGCTTCCCCTGCATCCGGCAGCAGGGCGGCGTTCGGCGTCTGCTGATTCATGGTTTTCAGAAGCAGGTTCACACGGGGGCATAATTCATTCAGCTTTTCGATCACCTCGTCCGGGATATTCAGCGTCTCGCAGCCCAAAGTGCCGGTCGGCACGGTCTTTCCCTCATAGGTCACGGTGTCCCGCCAGAAATCCAGCGTCAGCATATTGTGCTCGTTGATGGGAGTTATCATTTCTCGCCCTCCTGCCGTGTTTTTTTAATTATACCATATAGATGTGAATAGGGAAAGAGCCTGTCCTGTTTTTTGAAACGGGCTGGTCGTGTGATTCGCCTGTTTTTTCACGATTTGAACATAATACAGACAGAGGGGTATGAAACCCGTCCGTCTGATTGGGAAAATTGAAAGCGGGGTGATGAAAAAGCATGTGGAGCAACAACGCATGGGAGCAGGAGCATCAGGCGGAATTGTATCAGGCGTTTAAGGGTGCTCATTCGGTGAGCGTCCTTAGCAACGTTTTCGGTAGCGGCTACCGAAAATCCACATTACACGCTCTTAATTACGAGCAGGAACGGAGGAAACATGAATCTATACGAAACCGTCAAGGGGCAGGTCACGCCGCAGATGGCAGCAGAGCGATACGGCCTGCCTGTCAATCGCAGCGGCATGGCCTGCTGTCCGTTCCATGACGACCGCACACCCAGCATGAAGCTGTACCCCGACCACTTCCATTGCTTCGGCTGCGGACAGACCGGGGACGTGATCGACCTGACGGCGCAGCTCACAGGGCTGAATGCCCGCGACGCCGCCGGGCGGCTTGCGGCGGACTTCGGCATCCCCTTGCAGACCGGGGAATATGCGCCACCACTTCACGCAAAAGAAATACCGTGCCATCTGACACAGCAGTTCCGAGAAACGGAGCGGCTGTGTTTTTCTGTGCTGACGGACTATCTGCACCTGCTTCGGGACTGGAAGGTGCGGTATGCGCCAAAGACCCCTGACGAGCCGCTGGACGGCCGTTTTGTGGAAGCCTGTCAGATGGAGTGCCATATCGAGCATCTATGCGACGTGTTCATCTTCGGCAGCACGGAGCAGCGGACAGCCGCCGTCCGCGAGTTCTGGAACAGTGGCAGGATCAAGCAGTTGCAGGAATACACCGAGGGAAAACGGAGGGAGGAAATAGAATTTGGAAAACAAAGAAAACGCCGGAACGACCTTGCCGTTTGAGGACAGTCTGCCCGACTGGTTTGACGGCAAGCGCATCAATGAGGTGCTGTTCTGCCAGCAGTTTTTGGACAAGCACCCTATGAAATGTGTTCGTGGGAGGCTGTTTACCGTGGACGGGCTGATCGAGGACGAGGGACAGATCGGCAACCTGATTTTAGAGGAAATCTCAGGCTGTCTGACCTCCGGCTTGTCCAAGGTCGTGGCAAACTTACTTGCCAGCATCAAGCTGCAAGCCTATTCGCCGCCGCTGCCCATTGAGACGGACCGTATCCATGTTGCCAACGGGACGTATTTCATGGACGGACGTTTCAGTGAGGAAAAGAGCTACTGCAACAATCGCCTGACTGTCTCCTACAACCCCAACGCATCCGCGCCGAACCGCTGGCTGCAATTTCTATCCGAACTACTGCAAGAAGATGACATCCCAACCTTGCAGGAATTCCTCGGCTACTGCCTGCTGCCCACCACCAAGGGGCAGAAGATGCTCCTGATGATCGGCAAAGGCGGCGAGGGCAAAAGCCGTATCGGTCTTGTCATGCGTTCCTTGCTGGGCGACAGCATGAATACCACCAGCATTCAGAAGGTGGAGAGCAACCGGTTCAGCCGTGCGGATTTGGAGAACAAGCTCCTGATGGTGGACGACGATATGGATATGAGCGCCCTGCCCAAGACCAATTATATCAAGTCCATCGTAACCTCTGAGTGCAAGATGGATATGGAGCGTAAGGGAGTCCAGAGCTACCAGAGCCAGCTCTATGTTCGCTTTCTCTGCTTTGGCAATGGTGCGCTGACCGCCCTGCACGACAAGTCTGACGGCTTCTTTCGCCGCCAGATCGTGCTGACCACCAAAGACCGGCCCGCAGGCAGAGCGGATGATCCCTATCTGGTGGACAAGCTGAAACGGGAGCGCGAGGGGGTCTTTCTCTGGTGTCTGGATGGACTGCACCGGCTGATTGGAAACAACTATCAGTTCAGCATTTCCGGCAAGGCCAGAGAGAATATGGAGACGGTCAAGCGCAGCAGCAACAATGTGATCGAGTTTCTGCAATCCGAGGGCTACATCCGCTTCAAGGCAGACAGCGAGGCCAGCTCCAAGGCACTGTACGAGGCGTATCAGCGCTGGTGCGAGGACAACGCGCAGAAGCCAATGTCGGCAAATCGTCTCAGCTCCGAGCTGGCGCAGAATGAGCGTCTTTACAACGTGGAAGCCACCAACAATATTCGCGTTGGCTGCAAGCGGGTGCGTGGCTTTGTTGGCGTGGAGGTGCTGAAGCTGCTTCCCTAATAAAAATGGAGAGCGGACTTCAAAATTGCCGTACACGCCGTACACTCTGTACGGCAGTTTTCAACTTCATCCTCAAAATACGTTCAGCGCTTATCCTTTTCGTGAAATACTTCACGGCAAAGAATAAAAACAGCCTGCGCCAAGACCCGAAAAGCCCGCCCAGCACATGAAAAACGGCGTACAGGACGTACAGAAGCGTACACAAGCCAGCCTTGCCGTACAGAGCCGTACACGGGCGGCTCAATTTTTCAGTCTCAAAATCAATGCTTGTGAAAACCGCAAAGAAATATGCCGTAGAGAGAACGTAGTACATCAAAGGGTGATTTACAAGTCAATAAAGAGACTGCACCGAACTGCGGCATATCCTGCTGTTCCGCATGACCTTACGCAGAACGATGAAGCCGATAGGGTGCTGTTATGAACAGGGCATCATGGGCGAAAATCTGAGCGGATTTACGGCACGGCACATTTTTCATTCCGCAGCACACCAAAATCACCGATACGAAAACCCATTACACAAAAATATGGAGGTAAAAAATGATGAAATCCAATCTAAGAAACGAGATCAAGTCCTATATCGTCCGTTCCGGCTGCACCATGCAGGAGGTGGTCGATCTACTGCACTACGAACACGGCTGGTCTGACAGCGTATCCAACCTGTCCAACAAACTCCAGAGGGAATCCCTGCGCTACACGGAGACCGTTCAGCTTGCCGACGCGCTGGGGTACGAGATCGTCTGGCAGAAAAGAAAGTAAGAAAATCAACCATTTTGACAGCCGCACAGCGGCAGAAAGGAACGAGCATGAATTATCTGAACAACAATCCCATCATCATCGGCATTGACCACGGGTACGGCAACATCAAGACCGCCCACACCTGCTTCCGCACCGGCGTGACCTCCCACGACAGGGAGCCGACCTTCAAGAATGATCTTCTGATCTATGAGAACAAATACTACACCATCGGCGGGGGACACAAGGAGTTTGCCGCCGACAAAATGACGGACAGCGACTACTATATCCTCACCCTTGCCGCCATCGGACGGGAGCTGAACATCCGAAAAATCAACTCCGCCCGCATCCACCTTGCCGCAGGGCTGCCCCTCACAGGGGTCAGCGAACAGAAGGACGCTTTCCGGGCGTATCTGCTCCATAACGACAGCGTTGACTTCACCTTCCGGGACGCGGACTATCATGTGGAGTTTGCCGGAGCGGACATCTTCCCGCAGGGCTTTGCCGCCGTTGCTGCCAATCTCCGGGACTTCACAGGGACGAATATGCTCTGCGACATCGGCAACGGCACCATGAACGTCATGTATATCAACGAGCGCCGCCCGGTTGCCGACAAGTGCTATACGGAGAAGTTCGGCACCCATCAGTGTATGCTGGCCGTCAGGGAGAGCGTGCTGCGGCAGTTCGGCAAGGTGCTGGACGATGCTGTTATCGAGCGCGTCCTGCGCCACGGCAAGGCGGACATTGCCGAACGCTACCTGACCGCCATCCGGGAAACAGCGACAGAGTATGTGTCCGGCATCTTCCGCAGGCTTCGGGAACATGAATACGACCCGGAGCTGATGAAGCTCCATGTGGTAGGCGGCGGGAGCTGCCTTGTGAAGAATTTCGGGAACTACGAAAAGGGGCGCGTCACCTTCAACGATGACATCTGTGCCACCGCCAAGGGCTACGAGCTGCTGGCGGAGCGCCGCATGAGAAAGGCAGGCGGCATCGTATGAAAAACATCTATACAATCACCCTGCGACTGAATCTGGACAAGCCGGAGGACAGAGAAGCGTGGGAGCATCTGCAACGGCTGGACAGAATGCAGTACCGCTCCGTAAATCGCGCCGTAATAACCGCCGTCAATGCCTTCTTCGGCAGGCAGGAGCAGCTTGCCGCCGATCCGTATCTGGAAACGAGAGAAAAAGAGGATGCTTTTCTTCAGGAAATCCGCAATATTATCCGAGAGAGCTTGCAGGAAGCAGCACCCGCCGACCTTTCTCCGCTTCTCCGTCTTTTGCAAAGCACAGCCACTTCAAGCGCACCGAAAGAACCGGAGGATTCAGCGGATATGGACGCTGCACTGGACTTCGCGGACAGCTTTTGATACCAATGCTGCCAATTTTGATAGCAGCTATGATAGCAAACCCGGCGCGTTTGATGCCACACACAAAGGAAAGAAATATTGTACCACCAAAAACCGGCTGTTTGATACCAACCACAGTATCATTCAGCCGGTTTTTACTACCACGAAAGGAGCGTTTTGTTATGACCACAATGACCGCAGAGGAAAAGAAGCTGCTTCAGGCACAGCATCGGCTGGAGGAAGCGCAGATGCGGGCGAAGGAGAAAGCACGGAAAGCCCGTACCCGCAGGCTCATTCAGGAGGGCGCGATCTTGGAGAAGGTGCTGCCGGAGGTTCAGGCTGTTGGGCTGTCCGAGCTGGAGGGATACCTGATCGGGAAGCTGTCAGGAAGCGAAGAAAACGCAGGCTGAGCCGGAAACTTAGTCCCGTAAGGGCGCAACTTACTCACCACCCGCCAAAGGCGGGCAGTGGTATGCCTTGCGGCATCGTTGCGCTCTCCGAGGGGGACTGCGGCTGCTGCGGCAGCCTCCAGACAATACCACAGCACCTGCGGGTGCTGCTGTCATCGTCTGCGCAGACGGCAGAACACAACCATGGATGTGCTTGTGAGGTAGGTTACTATAAGTAACCCACCTGCCGCCTGCCTGCGTAAATCTGCCACCGGCAGCTTTGCCGCAGATAGGGTGTCGCTTGAGGCGACCCCCTTTTCTTTTTGCGAAAAAGAAACAAAAAGCCGGGACGAGAGGACGCAAAGGGTGTGAGTTCAACGCACACCCTTGCTCATTGTTAAGCACCTGAAACAAGGGCGCAAAGGGTCTAAATAAAGCTTAGACCATTTGTTTGGAAAAGCCGCGCAGGGTCACTGTTTCAATGACCCTTTGCTGGCGGAAAGGAGAACGTTTGGCAATCTATCATCTGGAGGCGAAGGTGGTCAGCCGGGGCGCAGGACGCTCCGCCGTGGCCGCTTCCGCCTATATGAGCTGCTCCCGTCTGTATAACGACTACGACGGGATACAGCACGACTACACGAAAAAGCAGGGGCTTGTCTGGCAGCAGGTGTTCCTGCCCTCCATGGCTCCACCCGAATGGCAGGACAGGGAAAAGCTCTGGAACGCCGTAGAGGAAAACGAAAAGACAAAGGACAGCCGCCTTGCGCGGGAGTTCATCGTGGCCCTGCCGCGAGAGCTTGACCGACAGGCGCAAATCGAATTGATCCGGGCGTTCATTCAAGAGCAATTCGTATCGGACGGCATGTGCGCCGACGCTGCCATCCACGACACGGACGGGCAGAATCCCCACGCCCATATTCTGCTGACGGTGCGCCCGCTGGATGAGCAAGGGCGCTGGCAGTACAAGACGGAGAAGGAATACCTCTGTGTCAGAAACGGCGAGGAACGGGGTTTCACCGCCGCAGAGTTCAAGGCTGCGCAGACTGATGGCTGGGAGAAGCAGTATCCCTACTATGTAAGAAAAAAGAAGAAGGAATATCTGCCGCCCTCCGAAGGAGAAGCGCATGGCCTTGTCAGAGCGGACAAGCATCCGAAAAGCACCCGCTACGGCAGACAGAATCCCATCTCCGAACGCTGGAACAGCGAGGAACAGCTTGTTGCATGGCGTGCGGCATGGGCTGACGTATCCAACCGTTATCTGGAACGCGCCGGTTTTGCGGAACGCATCGACCACCGCAGCAACGCCGAGCGAGGACTGGACACCATCCCCACCGTTCACGAAGGTCCCGTTGCCCGTGCGCTGGAACGACAGGGCGTCGTATCTTTCCGCTGTGAGATCAACCGGCAGATACGGGAGCAGAACAGGATGATCCGCGCCCTTCGTGCGGAAATCCTGAAGCTGACGGACGCGATCAGGACCTCCGTTCCCGCACTTGCCAAAGCACTGGAAACCGCCCGCAAGGGTATTCTGCTGCTGCGCTACTCATGGCTCTACCATACCGGCGCGGCAAAAAAGCTGGACGAGAGTATTCAGGCGATCCAGCCGGACTATGCGCGGTATCTGGAGATACGGAAGCTGCTGCGGGAAAAATCCAGAAAGAAAAAGGAACTGACAGCGGAGTTGAAAACGTTGAATCCTTTGAATCTCATGCGCCGTGCTGAAATCAAAAAGGCACTGGCAACAATTACCGAGGACATGGAGGAACTGAGAAGCGAGATGGATATGCTGATCGCCGGTTTCGGCAAGAGCGATCCTGACGGGATGAAGGAGGTCAAACAGCAGCTTGACGCCTTGAACGCCAGCAAGGCCGGTCTGGAGGGCGTTGCAACAAAGGCAGCCGACGCTTTGGATGCAGAGGTGCAGAAGTACCATGCGCTGCAAGAGCAGTCCAAAGCCGTTGACGCAAACGAATTGCACACCGCCCGTATGGAGCTGCGCGGCAATATGACCGCAGAAGTCCGGGAGAAGATCAGGGACACCTTCGGTAAACATTACGACGCTGACCGCTTCCGTCAGGCTGACCGGGAGGTATCCGAGCTGCTGGGTGAGCCGCATCCGCAGAAGGATCATTCTATCGTCAGAAAACTGCAAAGGCCGCAGGAGCAGTCTGTCGTGCAGACCCGCAAACACAACAACGAAATGGAATTATGAGAAAGGAATTTCCTATGGGAAAAATTATCAACATCGAGGAAATCAACCGCGCCGCAATGGATGACAGAGAGGATGTGCTCATCGACCTGTGCAGGGTCTTTGACCACGAGAGCTACTTTGATCCGGTCTTTGACCCGCCGCAGAGCTTTCTTGATTACTGCAAGAAATACTGGGAGGACTATTACAACGCCATTATGAGCGCAAAGCCTGCTGTTCCCATCTTTTACGCAGAGGATGAAACCGGCGTGCTTTACTTCTACCACGGCAAGACCCGCATCCGGGTCAGGGAGCATTTTGCCGGTACGGGCAGAAGCTACGGCGCAATCGTGGAGGACGCGATCCGCTTCTCTGCAAAAAACGACGGAAAATCTCCGCTTATCGCCGCTATTTAACAAATAAGCATTGAATCTGGCCCGCGCTTACGGTATAATTTTTTCAACATAAGTATTGTAAGCGTGGGTTGTTTCGAGAACAGGAGGATTTTATTAAATGAAACAACCATACAATACCGCACTGTATATGAGACTGAGCCGCGACGATGAGAACTTTGGCGACAGCGTATCCATCGAAACCCAGCGCACCATTCTCCGGCAGTTTGCAAAGGAAAATAATCTACGGGTATATGACGAATATATCGATGACGGCTGGAGTGGGACGAACTTCGATAGGCCGAATTTCCGGCGCATGATGGCTGACGTGGAAGCAGGAAAAGTGAACTGCATCGCCAGCAAAGACCTTTCCAGATTTGGTCGTGAGCATATCATGATGGACTACTATCTGGAGTTCGTGTTCCCGGAAAAGGGCATCCGCTACATCGCTGTTTCTGACAACGAGGATACGGAAAAGGGGCTTTCGGACTTTGTGCCGTTCAAGAATTTATTCAATGAATGGTTCGCAAAGGACACAAGCCGCAAGGTCAAAAACTCCCTGCACGCCAAGTTTTTAGCCGGAGAACGCATCTTTTCCTACGCGCCATTGGGCTACAAGCGCAACCCGGAGATCAAGAACAGGCTCATCATCGACGAGGAAACCCGCTGGATAGTGGAGAAGATTTTCGACCTTGCTTTCCACGGCGCTGGTGCTGCTAAAATCACGGGCATCCTGCTGGACGAGCAGATTCCCACCCCCGGCTGGCTCAACTACACCCGCTACGGCACATTCACTAACATCTACGCAGGCGCACCGGAAGAAAAGCGATACGCATGGACGATAGCGCAGGTAAAGAGCATACTCAAGAATGAGACGTATATCGGCAATAGCATCCACGGCGCTCAGACCAACATCTCGTATAAAAACAAGAAGAAGGTTCGCAAGCCGCCGGAGGAATGGCTGAGAGTGGAGAACACCCATGAGCCGATCATCTCCAAAGAGGTGTTTGAGCAGGTGCAGGAGCAGATCGCCAACCGCCGCAGGAAGATCAAGTCCTCCGGTCAGACGCATATCTTCTCAGGACTTGTCAAATGCGCCGACTGCGGCTGGTCGATGAGCTTTGGGACAAACCGCAGCAACAGCAAGCCGTACAGTTACTTCAACTGCACATCCTATCGCCAGCACGGACCGAAACACGCAAACTGCACCGCGCACTACGTCCGCTACGACACGCTTTATTACTATGTTCTGAGCCGTATCCAGTATTGGTCAGAGCAGGCGGACATCAGCGAGGATGTACTGAAAAGCCAGTTGCTTCACGCCAACGACCGGGAGCAGCAGCGCACAACGAGGGCGCGGGAGACGGAACTGAACCGGGCGGAGAAACGGCAGAAAGAGCTTGACCGGCTGTTTGCAAAGCTCTATGAGGACTGGGCGGCGGAACGCATAACGGAGTACAACTTCAATGCGCTGTCCGGGAAGTACCAGACCGAGCAGGCAGAGCTGCTGCCGAAGATCGAGCGCATAAAGGCCGAGCTTGCAGCCGAACAGCAGACCACCGTGGATGTCAGCAAGTGGATTGACCTGATTCATCAGTACGCCCATCCCACCGAGCTGACCGCCGAAATGCTCAACGCACTGATTGAAAAGATCGTCGTGCATGAATCCGTCAAAGGCGATGACGGCGATAAGGAACAGGAAATCGAGATTTTCTACCGCTTTGTCGGAAGAATTGACTGAATCAAAAATAGTATCTTTAAGTTAGGGAAAGGGGCAGCTCCGCTCCGGATTTGCTGTTGATTGTGGAGCTTGCGCGATTTTTTGAA
>CAZBJM010000049.1:0-13866 GCA_964492225.1 uncultured Methanosarcinales archaeon | reverse complement strand
AGGAGCAGGATACTTAATCTGATGCTATTGGGTGATGAAGTTGCCATCACATTGGGACGGGACCTGAACAAGGATAGACACATATTCCTACTGTTCTCATCACTTATGGTCGGTCTAGCCGTGTACTGTGCAGGAATGATAGGTTTTGTCGGACTGGTCGTGCCCCACGGGGTCAGAATGATACTTGGCACCGACCATAGAAGGCTCATTCCCATAGCAGCTGTAGTGGGTGCAATATTTATGATATGGGCAGACGTGGCTTGCAGAGTACTTATCCCAAAAGGGGAATTGCCCATCGGTATACTCATATCGGTGATAGGGGCGCCTTGTTTCCTATACCTCCTAATGCGCAGATCATATGGGTTTGGTGAGAAGACATAGGGTGATCGGATGGAGCTTAAGGCTGAGTCTATTGAAATGAACATTGACGGCAAAGAGATACTGAGAGGTATCAATGTCCTGGGTCAAGGAAATGAGTTTGTGGGGGTCATAGGACCAAATGGTAGCGGTAAAAGCACATTATTGAAGATCATGTACAGGGTCCTGAAACCAACAAAAGGGGCCATTTTCATGGAAGGACACGAATTCTCATACTTGCCATTGAAGGAGAGTGGACGGAAAATGGCAGTGGTGTCCCAACATAATCACTGTAATTTTGACTTCACGGTACAGGAAATGGTACTGATGGGGAGGAGCCCCCATAAGCGTGTACTAGAGCGTGACAATGCTAATGACTACCAGATAGTTGCTGATGTCATTGGAAAGGTTGGAATGAGCGATTTTATAAAAAGACAATTCTCAAGCCTTTCTGGAGGTGAGCAGCAAAGGATCATCCTAGCAAGGGCACTGGCCCAGGAGCCAAAGGTATTGGTACTGGATGAACCGACCAATCACCTGGACATCAAGTATCAGTTCCAGTTATTGAACACTGTAAAGGGTTTGGGCATATTGGTGATAGCAGCCTTCCACGATCTGAACATAGCAGCACTCTACTGCGACAGGATATATGCACTGAAAGAAGGGATGGTCATCAGGGAAGGTAAAACTGAGGATGTATTGACGCCGGAGACCATCAAAAGATTGTACGATGTTGACTCCACTGTCACAAAGGACCAGTATGGCAATGTATCGATAGCCTTTAAGCCGTCATGAAAAGCCCTTTGAGAAGCGTGGTAACACAAATACACATCCAACTTATGTATGCACACAAGTGAAGAAAACACATGCGCATACGTATTAACATATAACAAAAAAGAGAATGATGATATGAAATATGGTAAGATAACAAAAGGATTGGTCATCTGCCTTATGCTTGTAGCAGTGATGCTGTCAGGCTGTACAGGAGATGATGTCAAGAGCACAACAGATGCTGTTGATGTTAAACCGGTGGTCATTGATGCTCCAAAGACCGAGGACACAGGAACCAATGTTCCGGAAAAGGCGCTATTCTCCACGACAGACAAGACAACAGCAAACGATACTACTCCAACTGAAGTAAAGCAGGATGCCCCCAATAACATTATTGCAAGCCGTGGTGGCAGCAGCCGTGGTTCCTCCTCTTCTTCAGTGACGGTCCAGGATACACCTGAGTTTGGATACCCTGTCACCATCAAGACCTACAACTATGCAGGGGACGAGATAAGCACCACATACAAGAAAGCACCCAGCAAAGTACTAGCCGTGTACCAGGGTTCCATTGAGACAATGCTGGCCTTGGGATTGGGTGACAAGATAGTCGCAGCGGCCGGGTTGGACAATGATGTAGCCCCAGAGCTCATGGCAGACTTCAAAAAGCTGAACTATCTTTCAGAGTTCACACCGGCAAAGGAAACCGTTGTTGGTATTGAGCCAGACATGATCTTGAGCTGGAGCTCATACTTTGGAGAAAAGACCCTGGGTGATGTGGACTACTGGATAGGGAACGATTGCAACACCTATATCAATTCAAATACAAGACGAGGAACCCCTTCACACTACAGGACACTTGAGAACGAGTATACAGATATCCTAAACATTGGAAGGATATTCAATGTAGAGGACAAGGCAAAAGCAATAGTTGACTCCATGAAGGCCGAGGTAGCAAAAGCAGCTGCCCAGAGTGCAAAGATGGAGAATAAGCCAAGGGTACTGGTATTGGAGCCGATAAAAGGCACCATAACGAACTATGGTGAGAAATCCCTTGCAGGCGATATGGTATCCAAGCTTGGAGGAGTGATAGCAGAGCCAGAACTTACAAAAATAAGCAAGGAAGGCATCATTGCAGCAAACCCCGATAAGATATTCGTGGTCTATATGCCACGCGGAAACCCACAGGAGGTCATGGACAGCCAAATGGCCCTGATAAAAGGAGACCCAGCACTTGCAAGTGTTAAGGCAATACAGAACAATGAAGTGCATCTCATCATGCTTGGTGATATGTACGCAAGCGGAATCAGGACAAAGGACGGTATCCACAACTTTGCAAAGGGGATGTATCCGGAACTCTATGATACACACTATCCTGTCACCATCAAGACCTACAACTATGCAGGGGACGAGATAAGCACCACATACAAGAAAGCACCCAGCAAAGTACTAGCCGTGTACCAGGGTTCCATTGAGACAATGCTGGCCTTGGGATTGGGTGACAAGATAGTCGCAGCGGCCGGGTTGGACAATGATGTAGCCCCAGAGCTCATGGCAGACTTCAAAAAGCTGAACTATCTTTCAGAGTTCACACCGGCAAAGGAAACCGTTGTTGGTATTGAGCCAGACATGATCTTGAGCTGGAGCTCATACTTTGGAGAAAAGACCCTGGGTGATGTGGACTACTGGATAGGGAACGATTGCAACACCTATATCAATTCAAATACAAGACGAGGAACCCCTTCACACTACAGGACACTTGAGAACGAGTATACAGATATCCTAAACATTGGAAGGATATTCAATGTAGAGGACAAGGCAAAAGCAATAGTTGACTCCATGAAGGCCGAGGTAGCAAAAGCAGCTGCCCAGAGTGCAAAGATGGAGAATAAGCCAAGGGTACTGGTATTGGAGCCGATAAAAGGCACCATAACGAACTATGGTGAGAAATCCCTTGCAGGCGATATGGTATCCAAGCTTGGAGGAGTGATAGCAGAGCCAGAACTTACAAAAATAAGCAAGGAAGGCATCATTGCAGCAAACCCCGATAAGATATTCGTGGTCTATATGCCACGCGGAAACCCACAGGAGGTCATGGACAGCCAAATGGCCCTGATAAAGGAAGACCCAGCACTTGCAAGCGTCAAGGCAATACAGAACAATGAAGTGCACCTCATCATGCTTGGTGACATGTATGCTAGTGGGATAAGGACAAAGGACGGTATCCACAACTTTGCAAAGGGGATGTACCCAGAACTGTATAAATAAAGGGTCAACGACCAAAACAATGGATGAACGGGATATGGACCCCTTTCATCCACCTCTATTTTTTCATGCTCACGACACTTGTTCAGATCTTGTTTTCATTTCTTCCCATTGATCATATAGTACTTATAGGTATGACCCATGCGCCTGTACCATGGCATAAAACTTCTCTGTATATCACGAATATGCCTGATATCCTGTGAGCGTATATCCTTAAAACCAGCCTCAGAAAGATAAGTGTTAGACCTTTCCAGGGGCGTACCGCCTGTATTTGGGAGTTTGGACTTGATCTCTTTAGAATAATATCCTGACCATGGATCCTTCCTCTCACATATAAGCACTCCAAGGCCTGCTATGAAACTTCGGATCCGGGTTTCCAAAGAACCATCATCCCACACCCCATCGATGACCACAAGGACCCCACCATCCTTCAGCACCCTTCTCCAGCTATTTATAGCTTCCTGGGGATGGGGCAAGGTCCAGAGAAGGTGTCTGTTAATTACAACATCAAAGGTCCCATCATCAAAGGGAGGATACTCTGCATCACCTAGCTGGAACTTGATATCAAGTCCTCTCTCCTTTGCCTTTATGCGCCCTTTCTCCATCATCTTGTCTGAAAGATCAAGTCCTGTGACCTGATGTCCCATGCTTGCCAGAAGCATGCTTATTTCCCCAGTACCACAACCCACGTCCAGGACCTTCAGCTTACCCTTTGGGAACACGCTGTCAAATGCCTTTTTCCATGCCTTTGCCTCTTCATCGCTCTTTACCCCATGCCCGTGATGTGCATCGTATGTCTCAGAGGAAACATCCCATTTACTGGTGATCTCCTCTTTGACCTTGTTATCTTGGATAGCCATGGACCAATAAACATCAAATTGGTATTAATAATTTACTATTATGTAACATATAATAAGCTTTTTTAAATTAAAAATCACATTAGTCCAAAGAGACCTGCACCAAAAGTTACAGCACTGTAGTGGACGAACATAGCACCCATTTTTGATACCATCGTCTGGCCCATATTATCCATTAACGATCGGTAACCCTCACAGGTCGTTGGGCATAAACGGTAGACCAGATGTCGTTTAAAATAAAAAATAGAAAAAGAGTGCTTGGCAAAACCTAGAGCCTCTTTAGCACCATTTCCTGCATCAGAGTATCAGCCACCTCGATGGTGACAGCTTCGACCTTTGTAGTATCCCCCAGAGAGTCCATGAGGAAGAGGATGCCATCTTTCTTTTTGGCCTTGATGATGTCGGTTGCCACTACTTTTCTTGTTCCGTTCTCCTCAAGATATACTGTGAAATCACACATAACTTTTTCCTCCTTTATTTTCTCTTATAGTCAGATACGATCGTATCCATTATTGCCCTTATATCTTTAATTACAGGGGACCCGGGAGCCATATCCAGGATAAGACTGCCCTGTCTGTCAGCTTCTATCACCATATCATCATATCTGACCGGATAGGTGCTCTCACCCTTTAGGTTCATCTCCCCTGCAACCATATCCATCTCACTGCCCTCAATGACCTTGTTCACGACTATCAACTGGTTCTTTATATGCAGGTCCCTTGCGAGCTTGAGCACATGTTTTGCTACTTCAATGGACTTGGGGAATGATTCTGTGATTATAAGGTTGTGATCATAGTTCACAGCAAGTCCCCTGCCCAGTATTTCAGAGCCCGCCTGAGAGTCCACGATGATGACATCATATTGGTCAGACCACAAGGCAAGGTAATCTATCAGGCGCTTTACAATGGAGATGTAAGAACAAATGCATCCGCCCCCTCCCTCTGAAATAGTGCCCATGACGACCACTTTAACATCATCCTTTGCAACTACCATATATTTTTCAAGGAAGATATCTATATTGATGTTCCAGCTATGTGAATGTCTTTTACTTCCTTCATCGATGTCATCGTCGTATAGTCGCTCCTGTATCTCTCTTTTGTCTTCGGCCAGAGTATGTATCTGTGAAAAAGGTACCCCAAGCGACATTGTAAGATTCATACTAGGATCGGTATCAATGACCATGACCCTGATACCCTGGCGTGCCATCAAACGGGAAAGGGTTGCCACAATTGTCGTCTTTCCTGCTCCCCCTTTTCCAGTAGCTATTATTTTTTTCATCTCTGCATTGCTCCATTTTACATCTAAGTGGTCTTCATTACCAATGTGGTCACGAAAACAGCTTCATCATACTTATCCTCTACTGCTTTGGACGGATCCCTGTGTCTGCAAAGGAACATCCATTCCCCATCAGATGTTATGGGTATTCTTACAATACCATGCACGTCGGTCATACCAAGTGCCATTTCTTTACCAGTCTGCTTGGAAACAGCTTTTACCTCTGCATCTGGAAGTGGTTGCCCTTCATAGAGCACAGTCAGCTCAATATCCGCTCCTTTACTGAGGAATGCCGCTTTTGGGATAAGGTCCAATATTCCATGCATATGCTCAGGCGTATAGGCTGAGGCCTTGCCGCCGGGTATTACGGTCTTTGCCATCTGATGCCATGCCCCGGCGTAAACAACATCCTTGTACATGTTCTTTGGCCCTTCCTTAAACCCCTCTTTCATAGTGTTAGAAAACACCATGGGTGAGAGATCCACAAAGATCGTATAGTACCCAGACTTGGTACAATCGAAGTTAATGGTGTAATGGTCATCTTTATCATTGAGTGTAAGCTTGGATTGTTTTTTATCCGGACCGAACATGGTCACATTCACACGATCAGCATCCGGGCGACCATCCAACACCATGTTATGACCATATCCTAAGATAATTTCTGCCTTAGCATCCTTAACATACACAGCCTCCAGATAAATCTCATGTCCACCCACCATCCGGATCATCTTATTATCGCTCATTCAGTTCACATCTCCTATTATTGCTTTATTTGCATACTCATTTGGGTATTTATGAAAACACCCCATACTTTAAATGTATTTCGTATTAAGAAATGATGCATTAATATGATATCGAGTATCAAAGATATTTACTATTATTGGAAACCTTGTCCATCACATGCTTATCCCTGCCACTGGATGAGGTCATGGTGCAGGAGCTCTGTAATATGAACTGGAAAGTCATTCAAAAATAGCTCCACAAAATCCCTATCCATACAGATGGCAAGCCACCCGCTGACCCTCCCCAAGATCTGTCATCAAAGGCTCGACCCGTCCACATATCTCCATGCTCATGGGGCATCTTGTATGGAACTTGCACCCAGGAGGTGGGCTCATAGGATCAGGCATCTCACCATCTAGTCTTATATTATTTGATGGGTCATCGAAACCTTCAATATGCACAGCAGATATCAATGCTTTGGTGTAAGGATGCATCGGCTCATTGAACACGCGATCTGTGCTTCCGGTCTCCACTATCTTACCAAGGTACATTATACCCATATGGCTTGTCATTTTTCTTATGACCCCAAGATCATGGGATATGAAAAGGCATGAAAATCCAAATCTCTGCTGCATTTGTTTGATGAGGGACAAGATCTGTGCCTGTACACTGACATCCAATGCAGATGTTGGTTCATCGGCAACAATGAACTTCGGCCCCAGTGCCAATACTCTTGCCAGTACTACCCTCTGGTTCTGGCCACCACTAAGTTCATGGGGATAACGATTCAAATGCTCTTCCTGGAGTCCAACCATACTGAGAAGTTCAAGTACCCTCACTCTTATATCCTTGGCAGCTACTAAATTGTATAGCTTAAGCGGTTCGGCAACAGACTCATATATCCGCATCCTGGGATGCAGTGAAGAATCCGCATCCTGGAACAATATCTGCATCTTCGGGCGCATGCTCCTCAATTCTGCCCGTTTCATGGCTGTGATGTCTTCCCCATTGAACATGACATTGCCCGCTTCAGGCTCAATAAGCCTCAGTATGAGCCGACCTACGGTTGTCTTTCCACATCCACTCTCCCCAACAAGTCCGAAGGTCTCCCTGTCCTGTATTGTAATATCGATACCATCCACTGCAATGAGCGTCTTTTTATTAAATACACCCTTGGTGAAGCTTTTTCTAAGACCCTTTACTTCAAGCATATAGGAAACACCTCACATTCCTTCCATTTTCCTGCGGATACATATCAGGATGCTCCGTCCTGCATCTATCCGTAGCATACTCACACCGGGGATGGAACCTGCATCCATCAGGAACATTTATCAGGGAAGGACTGGCACCCGGGATAGGGACCATACCCCTGGAGGGCAAAGACATCAAGAACCCTTTACAATATGGATGATGAGCACTTGTGAAAAAATCATATGTGTTGGAGATCTCGACTATCTCCCCTGAATACATGACCGCTATCCTGTCACATAGTTTAGCAGCTACGGATAGATCATGGGTAATTATGAGCATGGAGGCACCTCTATTCTTCACAAGATCTCGCATTAGCTCTATTATCTGCACCTGTATAGTCACATCAAGCCCTTTGGTGGGCTCATCAGCGATGATAAGGGCGGGGCTACATGCAAGTCCCATGGCTATCATTGCCCTCTGTCTCATCCCTCCACTGAACTGGTGTGGATACTCTTTTCCCCTCTCAGCCGGTGATGGGATGCGTGCAAGACCAAGCATGGATATTGCATTATCCCATGCCTCTGTTATTTTCATTCCACGATGGATTGTAAAAGGCTCAGAGACCTGCAGGCCAGTGGTAAGAACGGGATTCAGTGAACTTAATGGATTTTGAAATATCTGAGCTATCTCTTTGCCCCGGATCTGCCTCAGACCATCATCATCCATGCTTAGTAGGTCCTTTCCTCTGAACTCTATCTTCCCTTCAACTATAGTATTTTCAGATAAGAGACGTAAGATGGACAGAGCAAGTACGGTCTTCCCACAACCGCTCTCACCAACAAGACCTATGGTCTCATTATCTGAGATGTCCAGGCTTACCTGATTGACCGCTTTTACAAGACCATCCCTTGTGATAAAATGACTCCGCAGGTCCTTGATAGACAAAAGGGTCATTTTATCACCTGCTGACGTGGGTCAAGAAGGTCACGGAGCCCATCTCCTATAAAGTTAAAAGCAAGCACTGTGATCATGATCAGTGCTCCAGGAGCAAATGAGAGCCAAGGACAGTCCCGAAGGAACTCCCTTCCTTCATTGAGCATAGTACCCCATTCAGGCGTTGGTGGTTGTGCTCCCAATCCCAAGTAGCCCAGGGATGCAATGGTCAATATGATACCTCCCATATTAAGGGTAACAAGTACAATGATAGGAGGCAGACAATTGGGGAATATATAGCGGGTACATATGTAAAGATCACTGCAACCCATGGCCTTTGCCCCTTCAACATATTCTTTTTCCTTGATGGAAAGCGTCGATGCTCTTGCAACCCTTGCGTAATACAACCATCCTACAAGAGATATGGCAAGCACTGTATTGAAAAGTCCAGGACCAAGTCCTCCAATTATGACCAGAGCAAGGATGATAGATGGGAAGGCCAGCAATAGGTCTATTAGCCTCATTAAGACCTCATCAATGATGCCTCCATAATATCCAGCTATGATACCTGCCGTTATTCCAAAAGATGCGGTGACTGCAACAACAAAGATACTTAGCTGAAATGTAGCCCTTGTACCATATATCATCCTACTGAGCTGGTCCCGGCCAAGCTGATCGGTCCCTAAAATATGTTCGCTGGATGGACCTTGTAATGTGTTCTCCAGTGATATTGCATTTGGGTCATAGGGAGCGATATATTCTGCTGCAAGGGCTGTGAAGAAAAGGATACCTATAATCACTACTCCCAGAACAGCTGCTTTGTTCTTCAGAAGGTCTTCAGCCCTGATGTCGCTTAACTTCAATTCTTATTCCTCCCTATGCGTGGGTCAAGATAAGTGTATGACAGGTCGGTCACAAAGTTTATCACAAGATATGTCAGAGTGATGAACACAATGCATCCCTGGATAAGTGGTGCGTCTCTTCCTGATATGGCGTTGATCAGAAGTCTGCCAATACCAGGCCATGCAAAAATAGTCTCGATAATAACAGTCCCTCCAAGCAAATGACCAAATTCAAGACCAATGATCGTGATGACTGGAATGAAAGTATTCTTCAAAGCATGCCTAATGATGATGGTCTTTTGGCTTAGCCCTTTTCCAACAGCGGTCCTTATGTAGTCCTGCCTCATGACCTCCAGCATACTTGAGCGCATCAATCTTGCGATCACCGCCGATGCTGGTGTTCCCAATGCTATTGCAGGCAGGATCATGCTCCTTGGTCCATCGTAACCCATGGTAGGTGTCAGGTCAAGTGTGTAGGAAAAGACAAAGATAAGCAAGATCGCAAGCCAGAAACTGGGAATGGATATACCAAGTACAGATACAGTACTGAAAAAGTAGTCAACGAACGAGTTCTGCTTCAGGGCTGCAAGGATCCCTGCAGGAATTCCTATGACCAAAGAAAGCACAAGACTTACAAATGCCAGCTTCATGGTCCCTGGTAACATGACGAGTATCTCTTTTGTCACAGAAGAATTGGTCTTATAAGAGCGTCCTAGATCCCCCTGGAGTGCATTTTCCAACCATGTGATATATTGAGATATCAAGGGCTTTTCCAGATCATAGTTCTTCTTGATCAGATCTATTGCTTCATTCTCTGGGGTCAGTTCAATATTACCCAGGAAAATATATTTGGCCATGACCTCGGCATTTTCTCCAGGGAGGACATGTAGCATAAAAAATACAAGTGCAGTAGATGCAATAACGACCAAGAACAGAATTAAGACCCGCTTTAATACCTTTTGCAACATTTAAAGTAACCTCCTTCTAAAAAAGAAAGGCCCGTGCCCTTCACACAGGCCTTCTATATCGTTTAGCCAGTATTAGGCGATGTACATGTCCTTACTGATACTGTAATCGTGGCTTGCCGGGTTTGGTACATAGCCCTTTACGTTCTTGTCAGTAACTACCATTAAGTGGTGGTAGGCAATGTATACTTCAGCACAATCCTCATCATAGATTATCCTCTGGGCTTCTTTGTATGCATCATACCTTTCCTTTTCATCAATGGTGGTCCTACCTTTCACAAGAAGGGCATCTACTTTTGGATTCTGATATTTGTAGTCGTTCCTTGACGAAGCGAAATTATTCTCCATGTAATAGCTTGGGTCTGGTACCATCATACATGTATTTCCGCCGGCTACTGTGATCATACCCCATTCGCCTTTTCTGTCACTGATGGCAGACCATTCCATTATCCTTACGTCAGCTTCTATGCCGATGTCTTTGAGCATGGATTGTGTGGCTTGTGCAAGAGGTGGAAGTGCTGGTCTTTGTGGCCAGGTATAAAGTACGATACTGAACTTCTTACCATCCTTATCCAGGATGCCATCTCCATTGCTATCTTTCCATCCTGCTTCAGCTAAAAGCTCTTTTGCCTTTTTCACATCATAATTATAGCTTTTAAGATCATTGTTCCTCCATGCTAGACCGGGAACAAATCCATTGCCGTCAGAGACCTCTGCCCTTCCCAGAAGGATATTGTCCACTATGCTCTGTTTGTTGATAGCGTGTGCAATGGCCTTCCTTACCCTTACATCGTCATAGGGTGCCTTTGACACATCACCGAACTTAAGCTTGTATCCCTGACAGAGTGGATGGATGATAACATTGAGATCGGGATTGTTTTGCAGTCTCCTAGTAGCTCCCAGAGTTGGCTCCATTGTAAAATCAAGTTCACCTTTTTCTATTGCCATTTCTCTGGTGTTTGGTTCCCCTATACCATTCTTGATAGTAATGGTATCAAGCTTTGGAGCCCCACTCCTGTATGCAGCATTCTTTTTCAATACAAGCGTGTCAGATGCTTTATCATAACTTTCGAACATGAAGGGACCTGTACCTATAGGATGAGATATGGCGCCATCTTGCCCTTCGTTGTTCTTGTATATGCCTGCAGCATTGTATGCCACCCTTCCAGGAAGAGATGCATCAGTGCTGTTTGTAATGATGTCGATAGTATCAGGATCTACTACTTTTATCTCCTTGATGTTCAGTGTGCCCTTCAGACTGGGATTCAATCTCATGCTCCTTTCAAGTGAGTATTTTACATCACTCGCAGTCACGATGCTAGCATCATGGAACTTAATACCTTTGTTAAGATGGAATCTCCATGCATCGTTCCCTATGTATTCCCATGAACTTGCGAGTGAAGGTACTATCTTCATGTCGGGAGAGATGGCCAAAAGCCCCTCTATCACACGATAATTGCTCAGCTTCCCACTTTTAAGTCCAGGATCGATATCCCCGAGTCCCCATACTTCCCCAATAACCAAATGTTGCTGCACAGCATCATCTTTTTTATCATTGAGAACAGGTGCATCCGAAGATGTGTCGGTACAACCTGAAAACACGACGGCCGAGACCAAAATAGTGAATATGAGAATCCCTATAATTCCATTTGAGATCTTATCTTTTATCATACGAACCACTTTATTATACTTATATATTCATACTTAAACTAAAGTTGAGTGTAACCAGTAATACGAATATACTATTTAATAATACCCATTGGGAATTTATTAAAAAATATAATTGAGAAAATGATTTAAAAAAAGAGGAAGAAAAACTCTATTTCCACAGATACATATCAGTGATTGAAAGTCATTGATGGCACTTTTTGATAAGATATGTCACTGAAATGCCTCTATTGCCTGGACCGTTGCCATATAAAAGCCCAGACGAACACGGATGGATAGAAAAAGATGACCTGTGCACACAGCACAGGCCCCATGCAAAAATGCAAGTTTGTGGCTTACTCGATATACATATCTTTACTGATACTGTAATCATGGCTGGCCGGGTTTGGTACATACCCTTTTACATTCTTATCGGTAACTACCATCAAATGGTGGTATGCGATATATACTTCAGCACAATCCTCATCATAGATGATCCTTTGTGCTTCTTTGTATGCATCGTACCTTGCCTTTTTATCAAATGTTGTCCTGCCCTCCATCAAAAGTTCATCGACTTTGCTGTTCTTATATCCAAAGTTGTTCCTTTCTGAAGAGAATTGACCCTCCATGTAATAACTGGGGTCTGGTATCATCATACAGGTATTTCCACCAGCTACCCAGATCATACCCCATTCACCCTTGCGGTCACTGATGGCAGACCATTCCATTATCCTTACGTCAGCTTCTATGCCGATGTCTTTGAGCATGGATTGTGTGGCTTGTGCAAGAGGTGGAAGTGCTGGTCTTTGTGGCCAGGTATAAAGTACGATACTGAACTTCTTACCATCCTTATCCAGGATGCCATCTCCATTGCTATCTTTCCATCCTGCTTCAGCTAAAAGCTCTTTTGCCTTTTTCACATCATAATTATAGCTTTTAAGATCATTGTTCCTCCATGCTAGACCGGGAACAAATCCATTGCCGTCAGAGACCTCTGCCCTTCCCAGAAGGATATTGTCCACTATGCTCTGTTTGTTGATAGCGTGTGCAATGGCCTTCCTTACCCTTACATCGTCATAGGGTGCCTTTGACACATCACCGAACTTAAGCTTGTATCCCTGACAGAGTGGATGGATAATAACGTTCAAATTAGCATTGTTCTGCAATCTCTTAGTTGATCCAAGGGTTGGTTCTGTAGTGAAGTCGACCTCTCCCTTCTCCAGCGCCATCTCTCTTGTATTAGGCTCACCTATACCATTTTTAATGATAACCGTATCCAACTTCGGAGCACCGTTCCTGTATTGCGTGTTCTTCTTTATTACAAGGGTATCAGATGCCTTATCATAACTTTCGAACTTGAAAGGACCTGTGCCTATTGGATGGGATATGGTACCGTCCTGCTCTTCGTTGTTCTTGTATATACCTGCAGATCCGTACGCAACCCTTCCTGGAAGTGATGCGTCAGGAGTATTGGTCATAATATCCACTGTAGCACCATCAACGACCTTTACTTCCTTTATGTTCATGGTACTTTTCAAACTTGGGTTCATCCTCATGCTTCTTTCCAGTGCATATTTTACATCACCTGCAGTCACTGCACTGCCATCATGGAACTTTACACTATTGTCGAGTTTGAACCTCCATACACTGTCCCCAATGTATTCCCACGAGCTTGCTATTGCTGGCTCAAGCTTGAAGTCTGGACTTATGCCTATCAACTTTTCCAATACAAGATAATTGCTCAGTTCATAGCTTTGCAATGCAGGGTCTGCACTGCCAAGCTCCCATACTTCTCCTATCACAAGTTGTTGCACTACCTGGCCATCTTTCGTATCAGTGATACCGACACTACCTTTATTCGAAGGACTGTCTGTACATCCGGATAATGTGATTGCTGATATCAATATCACAAACATCAGGATAGAGGCTATTCCAATTGGGTTTTGTTTTTTTACCATACAAATCAACCTAATATTCATATTAATTATAACTTATAAACTTCTAAGTTGTCAATAGTAATACAAATATTGTATATAATAATAC
>CAZBJM010000048.1:0-13933 GCA_964492225.1 uncultured Methanosarcinales archaeon | reverse complement strand
CACATACCAGTATGACGGTAATTTCATCTCCACCCGGCCCCCATCAGAACGCGCACGCGAGTGCACACACACACCGGTCCAAGGAACTGACATGTGGCCTCGGACAGCAAGCAACATACCACCATGCGCTAGGAATTGATATATAGCATGCACTGGGAAATGACTATATCTCTTGATCCCATCATTCCATCAATGAAGGAATACGACATCATTATCATAGGCACAGGTTCCGGGACAAATTATCTTGAACCCATACTCAGTGCAGCCCCACACACCAGGGTCGCTATCATCGATACCAAGGGTTCTTCGCCCATCAAGGACCTCTCCTTCTTTTCCCATCTCGCATCGCTAGTACGGGGTATAGGCAGTGTAAGTGGGTCCGGTATAGATGCATGTATCAAGGCGATCGACTTTAGCATTATAATGGACAGGCTAAGGGCAGACAATATCGGCTCACTCGAGTCTAAAAGACAAACCCTTCTTCTTGACAAAAGGATAGACTACTACAGCGCCCATGCATGTTTCATTGCTCCATACACCCTTAAGGTTGGCACCGAGACCATCACCTCAAGGCAGATATTCATCAGCACAGGCTCAAGACCCACGATACCTGACATCCCCGGTCTTGAGGCTTCAGGCTACCTGGACGAAGACACACTTCTCTCACTTAAGGCACTTCCATCAAGCCTTGCCATAATGGGTGGGGGTGCGGAGGCTGTGGAATATGCTCACTTCTTCTCTTCCATAGGTTCGGCGGTCACATTGATAGCTCCCGATCTTCTTCCAAATGAAGAGCCGGAAATAGCTGCACTTAGCAGACACATGATGTCCAAATATATGGAAATTCGAAGCAATTGTAACATCCTTACTGTTAACTCCTCTTCGGGTACAGTTCAAATCCTTCTGGAAGACCGCAACAGTGGTGAGAGATCAACTATAAGTGTCAACAATATCCTTATTGCATCAGGTCGCTCCCCTGATCTCTGTGGCCTTCAACTCCAAAAAGGAAATGTAGAACTACATCCCAATGGCTGGATCAAGGTGAATGCCCATCTTGAAAGCTCTCAAAAGAACATATGGGCATTTGGAGATGCAATAGGTCACCACCTGCAACATGTGGCAAACCACGAATCCACAGTGGTCTACTATAATGCGGTACTGGGGAAGCCTGTCAAAGCGGATTACCATGCAATTCCCCGTGCCATCTACTCTTATCCGGAGATAGCTTCCACAGGCATGAGTGAAGCACAGGCAATACAACAATATGGAGAACAAGGTGTACTCATAGGTCTTTGTCATTTCAATGAAACGTGCAAAGGCAAGGCCATGTTCCTTCAGGATGAGTTTGTGAAGATCATCATCGAATCCTCCACTCAGCGGCTACTGGGTGCACATATCATAGGTCCCCACGCCAGCATATTGATACACGAGCTCATTCCTCTCATGTATACTCCAGGACAGGATGTGACCCCTATCATGTACGCAATGGACATCCACTGCTCACTGAGCGAGGTAATTAAAAGAGCCCTCTACTCACGGATGCCAGTTCTTGAGTATCGGGAACTTATGCAGAAAAAGGGTTTTTATGTCTAGTTCTTGCGGATATTGCTATAGTACATACATTCATCCCTTGTGAACAGTGGCATCTCCACATCATCATCAAGGACCCTGACAGGAGCACCCCTTACCAATACCGCAGGCACACTCTCACCAGCCTCGCCCATGAGCAATTGAGCAGCAGACACCAGATTGTCAGCAACGGCTTTGCGTGTTATCTTCAACTCCTTACCAAACAGGTCTTTGCTACCCCTTGCATCCTCCACTGGCACCATACCTGAAGTCCCAATAGCGATGCCCACGCATCCGAGCCTGAGTGGTTGGGTGCGGCTATCCCCTACGATGACCCCTATCTGGCATTTGCATGCATTCGCCATATATCTGCGTATCCTTGCAGCACTCCTTTGCGCATTCTCAGGAAGTAGCACCACATATCCATCAGGAGCATTGGACCCATCTATTCCTGCATTGGGAGCCAGTGTTCCTCTTGTGATGGTGAGAGCAGCCCCAGGCACCCCTCCAAATATCTCATCACATTCCTGCAATATAAGTTCCATCTCCCGGGGGTCCAGCTGGTACTTCAAAGCAAGTTGCATTGCATTTTCAGAGGGCTTAATGTCATCGAGCCTGACAAGCCTATTCTCAGATGTGGCCACAGGTGATTCAGCAATGATAAGTACATCATTATCCATTAGTTGTAAGCCCTGTCTTTTCAAACTATCCAGCAAGACCTGTGCAATATTGTCTCCCGGTCGTATCAATGGGGTCCTTATACCGTACATCTGTAGAGAAGGAAATCCATCCTGCATTTATTTGCCTCCGTTCATCCTTTCAAGGCGCATGTTCTGGACATGGTCCATCATCACCTTTAATGATCAATTGATCTTTCCAAGCCCTGCCATTTCCAGCAGTTCAGGTGTCCTCTTATGGTCGCCGATTGGCATGATATGCACTCCACGACATAGTTCTTTCAGTTCGTCTATTATCTGGGCACAGATCTCCAGTCCCTCGCTTTCCGGGTCCTTTGCATCTTCCATGCGTGCTATCAGATTCTGGGGCACCTTTATCCCGGGTATGTTTTCGTTCATGAACCTTGCCATCTTTGCCGATCTGAGGGGAATGACCCCGGCTATCACCGGCACATTCAGGTCAACAATATGCTCCATAAAAGACCTGAACATTTCTGTATCATAGACAGCCTGTGTCTGAACAAAAGCAGCTCCCATCCTTATCTTTTTCTTGAGTTTCAGCATCTGCATATACTTTACAGGGTCAGTGTTTGACACCACGCCAACATTCATCTCTGGAAGCCTGTCCATTGGATTTCCTGCCATATCAAGGCCCTCCTCCATTTTCCTAATAGCTCCAAGTAACTGGACCGGGTCAATATCAAAGACTGGTCTTGCCTGTGGATGGTCACCTTTACTGGTATGGTCCCCTGACATCACACAGATATTCCTCACACCTAGTGCATATGCAGCCAGAATGTCCGATTGCAATGCCAACCTATTACGGTCCCTGCATGTCATCTGCATGATCACTTCATGACCTTTTTCCAGTAATGCCCGGCTGACCGCCAATGGGTTCATCCTCATGACAGCTCGTGGGTTATCGGTTATATTTATAGCATCCACTCCACGGAGCATTTCTGCACTCTCAAGGATATAGCTCAGGTCTGGTCCCTTCGGGGCTGCAACTTCAGCGGTCATCAGGAACCGGTCTGACAGGAGCTTTTCTCTGAATGTCTGGAACATCGGGGGACTATATGTGGGTTTTGTTTTTAAGTCTTCGCAATGCTACCCACTATGCTAGCCTCATCACAAAGCTTGCATCAAGAAGGATGCACCTATCACGATGAACAGAGCACCTGCAATTGTGGATATAGACTTTTTATCTACTTTTTCCATTATCCTCTTTCCAAGATATACTGCCGTCATTGAGAGAATGAACAATGCTAGCATCACGCCTATGAATACCAGCACAGGATCGTACTGTGTGGCAAACAGAGCAGCAGCCATTTGTGTCTTATCGCCCATTTCAGCAAGCAGGATGAGCCAAAATCCGGACATGAAGGGATTTTTCAGCTCACAGGCACCGGCTTCGTCCTCCTTGTTCCTGTCTTTGAGGGTCATCAGACCAAAAAAAATGAACATGATACCCGCAGCCACACGTACATAGTTCTCCGGTACATGCTGGGCAATAAGATTACCAAAAAGTATGGCTATGCCATCGGTCAGAGCAAACGCCAGCATCACTCCTGCAAGCAATGCTCCATATCTGCGGGTCTTTGTGGAAAGGATAAGTACGGCTAGCTGGGTCTTGTCGCCAAGCTCAGCAAGCCCTACCGCTAGGAATGGTATCAGTATATCCTGTATCATGGTTATACATCATTCAATGAACTTTATTCCAACATCCCTCATCTTATTGCGTATAGCGACATTGAGGAGGAGGGGTGTTATCACTTCGACCATTGAGGATGTTTCAAGAGGCCCTATATCCAAAGGTCTCATTCCGGGGATATCCCTCACGAGGCCAAAGACGATGTTCTTTGATGCCATGCTGTTCCCACATACCCCGATGTCGCAGTTGAGCGTTATATCAAGATTGGCAAGTTTAGCAGCAGGGACATTATGGAAGGCTGATACAAGTTCAGTTCCCTCTGGTAACATAGAGGCTATCTCCTGGGCTGCACTTCCCGAATGTGGGGCCACATAACAGAAATAATCTGTCTTATAGTCCTCCCTTGACATGGTAGATACCTCAATTGGTACTCCTTCAGGAACAATGATGCATCGATCCTTTTCCATTGGTACTACTACTGATATCACCACTTTTCCCTTAAGCTGCTGTTTTATCCATTCCACAGTGGATGCAACCTGTGCATAACGGATTGCAAGCAACACTATGTCTGCTTCAGCTGCAGCATTGATGTTCAGGTCGCCTCTTATATCAGCTTTCAATCCACGAGCTTTCAATATGGTATTGTATTCCTCTGCTCGGGTCTTGGCCTTTTGCAATTCTCTGGAGCCTATGATTATTTGATGCTTCTGTCCCCAGCGAAGAGCAAAGCCCTTGCCAATACTGCCTGTGCCACCAACTATTGCTATCTTCATTATCTTCCCTCTTTGTATCTATGGGGTTGGGTCTGGAAGGTCAGACCCATCCTCTGTCCTTCATTGCTACGACAACGCGCTCAATGGAAACCACGTAAGCTGCTGTACGCATATCTATCTTATATTTTTGTGATGCTGCGTATACTGACCTATATGCAGCGGTCATTTTGCTGTCCAGCCTGGTGTGGACCATATCTTCGCTCCAGTAATACATGTAGAAGTTCTGTACCATCTCAAAGTATGAAACAGTCACACCGCCGGCATTACAGAGGAAATCAGGTATAACGTGGATGCCCTTTTTGAACAGCACCTCATCTGCATCAGGGGTTGTGGGACCATTGGCCAGTTCAGCAACTATCTTTGCATTGATCTTGTCAGCATTCTTTCCAGTGATCATATTTTCAAGAGCAGCTGGAATGAGGATATCCACCTTGAGTTCAAGGATGGCTTCATTGCTTATGGGTGTTGTCCCTGGTAGACCTACGACCGATCTCGTCTTTGCCTTGTGCTGGCTTGCCATGGCAGGGTCTATTCCATCCATGTTCATGACACCGCCTTTACTATCGCTTATGGCAACTATCTTGGCACCGAACATTTCCTTTGCAAGCCTGGCAGCATGCTGTCCTGCATTACCATATCCCTGAATGGCTATTGTCGCATCCTTAAGGTCGATACCCAAGGCTTTGGCTGCCTCACGGATAGTATACAATCCACCCCTTGCAGTAGCGTCGCCTCTTCCGAGGGAACCTCCCATTGTCAATGGTTTGCCCGTTACGATACCAGGCTGGTTGTATTCGGATATCTTAGAGAACTCATCTACCATCCATGCCATGATCTTAGGATTGGTATACACATCGGGAGCAGGAACATCTTTCCTTGGGCCTATTATCTGGGAGATGCTTGATATGTATTTACGGCTCAAGCGTTCCAGTTCACCATCAGACATTTCCTTTGGGTTACAGACAACGCCGCCCTTTCCTCCTCCCAGAGGGATGTCCACCACAGCACATTTCCATGTCATAAGAGCTGCAAGTGCTCTTACAGTGTCTATATCCTCTTCAGGATGGAATCTGATACCGCCTTTTGTAGGGCCTCTTGCATCATTGTACTGTATCCTGAAACCCTCAAATACTTTTATTGTGCCATTATCCATGCGAACGGGGAAGGTGACACGCAATTCGCGCATTGGGTGTCTTAGCACTTCATGTACATTCTCGTCCAGTCCAAGAATAGCTGCACATTTAGCTAACTGCTTTCTTGCATTTTCAAATAGGTTTTCTGTGGACATTGGTCTGCCTCTTTATATAATAGATATTATTGCTTATAATGTGTAAGTAACACACTTTTAAATATAAGATGCTTTCTGTAGCGTGCCCTTTGGTAATATCAAAATCATGTTTCTTGTTACTGTAATTAGTGCCAGGGCCATTCGTGTTTTTCTGGAGCTGAATGGTTAGGTCCTATTCCACTAATTAATTTTACTACGGTATTATCATTCATTGTATGTCGGGTTTGTCTAATTAGCTCATATTTCCTCCATTTCTTATCAGATGATCAGTTAAAAATAAACGCGGCACCTTTTTACAGTCCAATCCCCGGCTCGCCTCCAATCGCGCTTTTCCCGAGGGGCGAACTTTATCTAGGAATTAACGTGAAAAATGGAGTATGCTTACAAAAAAGCGATAAGAATATAAAGTGAAATTATGATCAGACAACCTCATGTCATGTGTCCTGAGGGTAGCTTGATATAAATGAGCTATCATCACATATGTAAGCTCGATGAGGGGACCTCTATTCATGGAATGGTTTTGTTCAAATAGGTGTTTGTTCCTCTTGGGAGTGCATTTCTGCCGAATTCCTTTGAATGTAGCGTAAAATTAATATCAATACGCTCGTTAATGGCAGCAGAAGAAAATTTTGTTACATGAGGTAGATTGTGGCTGAAAATCTTTTTGATCTTAAAGTTGGACCGATCCTTTTCAGGAATCCGATCGCTCTTGCTACCATGGGTGGCGTAACCGATAGTAAATTTGCAGAGAGCTATGCTACTGAAGCAGGGCTTGTTATATTAGGTGGCTACAACCTAGATGCTATGACCAAGGAAGCTGCCTCTCATATCCTTGCAAGGGGCAGGGAAGAGTTCATCCATGATGACCCCTTCACTGTCATTGCAGAAGAGATAGCTTCAATAAAGGGCAGTGCTGTTGCCATCAATGTCAGGAGCGCTACCATCGAGCCATTACTTGAAGCTGCAGCTATCATCAGGGACAAGGGTGCGATACTTGAATTGGATGCACACTGCCGTCAGAAGGAAATGACGGATATTGGTGCAGGGCAGGCATTGCTACATGACATTCCACGTTTGAGTGCATGGATATCACGTATCAAAGGGACCGGGGTGTTGCTTTCGGTAAAGGTCCGCGGGAACATTGTCGACAATGTTGCTCTTGCAAAGGCTATAGAGGATGCCGGTGCTGATATATTGCACGTGGATGCCATGAAAGAAGGGGAAGGGGCAGATCTGCATACCATTCGTGATATACGCGATTCGGTCCGTATGTTCCTCATTGGTAATAATTCGGTCAACGATATCGATTCTGCTACCGAGATGTTCGCAAGGGGTGCAGATATGGTATCTGTTGCTCGTGGTGTCTTGCATGACCGAACACTTATCAGCAAGCTTGTCCAGGGTATCACTGCTATCCAAAACGATACTGGCTGGTATAATGCACCCAAGCATGTATGCAGGGGTGAAGGGGACCTGAGGGGACTTGCATTCTGTTGCCCTCCTGTGAAGTCATGTCTTTTGCAAAGAAGTATCAAGGAACTGGGAGTAAGTCCGGAACAGTTTGAAAGGATCAAGATGGACTTTGCAAGAGGTACCATGCTGGAATATGGGGATAGCACATGTTTTGGAAGCCTAGTGTGGTGTTGCAAACTGTCGAAGCCCTGTTTCCTAAGGGATGGGGTACTTGAGACGCTGGGTATTTCTGATGTTGAGTACATGCGTCTTAAGAAGGAGCTTGGGGACTACATAGTAAGACATGCTGGCAATGGTGCCCTCAGTCATTGAGTGGATATGGAGCCTCTGAACATTTCCCCAGGTATCTATGGTGTAGCCTCCTATGTTGCCCGCTGTGCCCAGCTTGCAATGTGCCTGGAGGTCTCAGCCTCACCAAAGCCTGGCAATATCGACAGGAATGACGATTATGAGGATACACGCTATGAGCACTTCCTTGCATCTGCCATCAGTATGTATCCTGTGATAGCGCAGGCATCCATGGTCTCTCACGGTGTTGGCAGTTCAATAAGGGATGCTGTCACCGAGAGCACAAGGTGGCAAAAAGGTGGTAACACTCATTTTGGTGCCATCATCCTGCTTGTACCGCTGGCCATGGCTGCCGGTAAACTGCTGACAGAGAAGGTTTCATTCACTATACCCGAGCTTACAAGGTGTGCACACGGGATCGTACAGGCCAGCAATGCACAGGATGCTGTGGATTTCTATAGTTGTTTCAGTGTTTCCGGTGTGCGTGTGAATCCTGTGGATGAATATGATCTGCAGGACGAAGGGTCAAAAACCCACATCCTCGGAAATAATGTCAGTCTCTATGCCCTGATGGAGGTCGCATGTGGCTACGATATGATAGCAAATGAGTGGGTAAACGGTTTTGTCAAGTGCACCGAGTGCGCCCAGCTTATCCAAAGCGGCATGGAAGGGGCGCTGCGACCATGGCCTGATGCTGATATCAATGATGTTATTGTCTTTTCGTTCCTTAAGCTGCTTTCTTTGTATAGTGACACTTTCATCATCACAAAACACGACCGTGAGACTGCAGAGCAGGTATCAGGTCTTGCTTTGGACATAGTCCACAGGATAGAAGGATTGCGTGATGTACATAAGGTATTTAATTATGACCATGTGTTACCTATAATATCAACAATGATCCAAGATATGGACAACAAACTCCTACAAGGTAGGATCAATCCCGGTTCAATTGCCGACATTGTCATAGCAGGTCTATTCATAGCTCTGCTCTCAGGAGTAAGGTACTAATGGTCAACAGTAAGTTCAATCTCGATAAATTTGGAATGTATGGGGGGATATCGGAGACTATAGTCACCACCAGCAATGGCTGGACTCCAAATGCAGCACCAATGGGCATTATACGCAAAAATGACAAGCTCTATATCCGCCTTTTCAAAGGTTCTGTCACCTATGAGAATGTGCTGGCCGATAAGTTCCTGGTCGCAAATGTCACTTTTGATCCTATGCTCTTTGTAATGTCCACATTCACTGATATTGAAGATGCCGCCTTTGAGCAGACCACATTCTGTAGTCGTACTCTATACCCGTTGAAGGCTGCATTATGCTGGGTAGCATTCGAATGTATCAGCACAAAGATAACTTCCGATGCGCTGGTAGCTGAACTTGTCCCCGCTCATGCCTATTTGAAGAGTCACATGATGAAGGCTCCAAACAGAGGTTTCAATGGTGTGATTGAATGTTGTATACATGCGACCAGATATAAGCTCACAGGTGATGAAAAGTATCTCAAGCTCATAAAAGCCTACGGCGAGATCGTGGAAAAATGTGGCGGAGATGCCGATAAGGATGCATTGAAAAAGATCTATGAGTTCTTATGAGGTGCTTTATGGCACCTTTGTATTTAGTCTGATTGTTCTATCCTTCCGTCTACACCAAGCCTTCCAGTCGCTTCTGGTAAAAGAAATACTGTTGGGCGTAACCGCAGTATCTTCCAAAGTACATGCGTCCCCAGTCCCCTATCTTGCTCTTTGTTGGGGCACCATTGAAGAAGCTATGTTCACCATAGTAGTGCCTGACAAGTTTCTCGACATGTGTGTCAACGGGAAAGGCCTCCATTTTATCAAAGGCAAAGAGCAGGATACAGTCAGCAACCTTCTCCCCTATACCTTCAAGGACCATCAGTTCTTCCTTTGCCGAAAGGTAGTCGCTCTTGAATAGTTCCTCAAGGACAAGGTCACCATCCACAACACGGCTTGCAGCCTTTATTATGCGGCCTGACCTGAAACCAAGTTTGCATTCCTTAAGTTCCTCCTCACTTAATCCAGCAAGCACTTCAGGTCTTGGGAAACTGTGATGGCCATCTTCCAGTTCCTTGCCATATCGGTTACATAGCAAAGAAATCCCTCTCTTGATGTTTGGTATGCTCCAAGCCGTTGCCAGCATATAGGATATCAGACACTCCCATGGCTCTTGGCGTATCAGTCTGAGGCCACGATACTTTCTTATGGCCTCATCCATATAGCTGTCGTTATTTACCTCATGCAATATACTGTCCAGGTCATCGTCAAAACGGAAATAATGCTCAAGGAACTCCTTTGTATGTGACGAATCCACTGTTAGCTCGCCACTGGACCTGTTCTGGCAGATACGCACCGTTCTACCATAGATGACCCCGGTCCACCAGTCACCGGTCTTGTCCCAGCGGAACACCTGTCCACAATCCAATGTATAGTCCAGGTTGAAATCCTTGCATAAAAGTGTATACATATCAAGGACAAAGTTCGAGTTCCCTTAAGAATATGGCGGAGGATATAGTATCTCCAAGTCCCACTGTGGTAAGTGGCTCATTGCACAAACGTGTCGGGACAGCGCATACCATGCATCCGCAGTATTCTCCTGAGACCCCACTTCCTTTGGAGTGGAATGCGTGTTTCTCCTTCAAAGCTGCCATCTGTGTTTTTCCAATATCGCTTTCCATTATCCTGGAAGCTTTCAGAAGCATGGCATCCCTATCTTCCATCGACCCGGTGCATGCAAAGGCAGCTGCACAACTTATTCCAAACTGTAGTGCCTCCAGGGTATTCTCTGCTAAGGTTGTTTTGGATAATGATACGGAGACCACAAATTCCTTTGTATGGACAAGCATGCTTTTAATTGAGAGGTTTTTACATAGTGACACTGTTGTCTCAACTATAGAATTCGCATCCATTTCAAGTATGCCGCTTGTATCGATATTGAACAGGCTTGCAAGCATTGCAAGTTCGTCCTCATTTACCCCTATGCTATCAGCAACAATGGCAAGGTGTGTCAATAGGTCCGAGGCTATGGATGCTGAAATGAAGTGGCCAAGCTCCACATGTAGCCGGAGCTTCTTGTTTGCCTCCTTCCACGATGCAAGCTGTCCCATGGTGCGGCTAAGCTTTTCTTTGTAGGTACTGCCGTCCGGATATGTTTCACGGAGCAAGTGGAGTCCTGATATCACAGCCCCATCAATGTTCTTTATGTTGTCAAGGGCATATTTGCTGAAATGCTCGTCAGCGAAGAGTTCGAAGTTAAGGGGGTCATATGTTGCTATGAAGCGATTTCCTCTTGGCACGGTCATTCGCTTTCCGTGGCGCATGAAAGTGTCACCCTGGCTGAAGTCAAAAACAAAATGTATCAGTTCTTTAGGAGCATGACCTCTGTTGTGGCCGTTCTGAAAGGTTGTTCCAGGGGGTATGAATATGTTCTTTCCCTTGAAGAAGGACAATTGCAGGGGGGATGGATTTGGGACATTGGGTATGACCTGCCCTGCTCCAAGTTCTGAGAGTGCGTTGGCCATGATGCCCATATTTCCTCCCATGCGCAGGAAAGCATCCTTGAGGAAGTTTGACCTGAGCCATTCGAACATCACTTCGTCTCTGACCACCCACTCTGCTCCTGTTCCCTTTTCCATGCATGTGAACAGTCCTTCAAAAAAGTCAGCCTTGGTGACTATATATCCTGGCTGACCACGTGGTGTATCGATACCCTGTGCAAGTGCACTCATCTGCATCCCATTCACTTTGAAAATGGCATCGATGTTGGCATTGTATGCGCAGAGTATCCTCATGATAGCACCTTTCTTACTTTGCTTTGTTAGCTTTGGCTTTTATCTTGGTCAGGAGGGCTGCAAAAGCACCAGCTGATATGGCATCACCTATGCCTACAGTTCCAAGTGGTTTCTCTACTACCTTTGTGGGCACTATCACTATGCTATGGCCCTGGGCTTTGACACAGCCATCCTCGAAATCTTCCATGCTACATACGCCTTTGCGGACAAGATATGCACCAAGGGTGTCGAGGTCTTCGTGACCTTTCTGGTAAATGGGTACATCTAACCCGGCAAGCGTGTCCTCGATGCTGTTTATATATCCAAGTGATGCTTGGGTGGCGGCCAGTACTGATGCGAATAGGAGTGTATCGCGGTGGCCTTCTGCATCTATTGGGTGCTCATCGGATACAATGGTGATGTAATGCCCAAGGGAGTGGATATGCACCACCTGTAGCTGCAGGTCGTTGAGAAGACGTACGGCTCCTTCATATAGGGCTATCACACTTTTCTCGTCCTTGCTCATGACCTCAAAGGACAGTTCCTCATAGCCCAGTACATTGAGGGCGTTTGCCACTTCCATGGTATCAAGACCAAGGGAGGTTACATGTCCTTTGACAATTTCCGTAAGGATGGCTTTTCGTATGACACGGTTCTGTATAGATGTGAACTCAACATGTATCTGCATGTTGGGGTTGTTCTTCTTCAAGCGTTTTATGACATTGACGGCCCTTTCGACATAATAGTGATAGCTTGTGCCATCATCATATTTTTCCTTGATCATCTGGTAGCCTGCCAGCATCGCGCCATCGATCTGTTGCTCTATCTGTGAAATGTTATCGTAAAGCTCCCGGTGCATGTCGATGTGCAGCCAGTCCGGTCTGGAGGACATTATCATACGATTGTTCCTTGGGGCTGAAAAACACTCTCCTGCACAGCATACTTTTGTGCCTTTCGAGTATTCCAGTATCCAGTTCACCTTTGCTTTCAAATGTGGGTCATATGCTTTCTTTGGATGCATAAGCTCAAGTTTGCCATCAACTATGATCGGATGTCTCAGATTTTGAGCATCGGTGAAATAGTCAGCCTGCTCCTTTGACAGCCATGGTATATAGGATATGATGTTTGGTATGCCCAGATTTGCCAGCAGGTTCGACATAATACCAGCCTGCCCTCCCATGCGTGCCTTATCAAAACCAAGATTGGCCTGCAACCATTCGTGGATGTCAGTGGTATAAGTGGGCACCTCTGCCGCTTTTCCTTCACGCATGGATATTACTAGTCGTGCCATTAGGTCAACAGGGTCTTTGATCTCTCTTGGGTATTGTACTATCTGGTCCTGGACGGTATTGCATCCAAGCATGTTGATAAGTTTGCTTACCTCCTCTTCCGATACATGCTTGATGGCATCTACGTTACCATTATAGGCAACAAAAATACCTTTTATGTCCTTCAATGCATCCCTTATGCTAAAGTATGCATCTTGATAGTGTTCTTCCCATTCCTTGATTTCCATTTGCTTCACCTTGTATAGAGATATATAAAGAGCAGTAATATAAATAGATACTTGATACTGTTTACTGGCCGAGGCTAAGTATTCATGATAGGTCTGGAGGGGCTGGACTTACAGAAGCTGTTCTTGAAGGGTGTAATGTTCTTGTCTGTCGTTAATCCTATTATATTCAACGGATATATATTTATATATATACAAGTATGTATATAATGGTGTATGTTATACCTGGGGTAATATCGATATGTTATTAAAAAGGGCTTGCCTAGTGGTTATTTTAATGATATTTTTTACATCAAATGCATCTGGATTTAATGATGAAACTAAGGCGATGCATGTTGACTCAAATATCATAGATGCATCAGTTGCATATGACAATGCACTCGTTTTTCTGAACAATTTCATTGATGCTGGTGCTCCTGGGTTCAACACGGCTGATATGTCAGAGGCAACATTGAATAAAAGTTATGTTACTATCTATGATATAAATGATAACAGACTCTTTTATGAGTTTTTAATTGAACTCAAAGAAGAACCAATTGGAATGATACGTGCAAGTGCCAAGCAATCAATGGGGAATCGTGCTTGTTCTATACATGTGGATCCCACTAACGCTTTATGCACTCAAGACACAGATGGTCTGGTCAATTCTTTGCAGAAAGAGTATCCAAATTTTAGTATAGAGTCTTATAACTTTGTATGTTATAGTTATCCAAAGGTAGGAATAAAGGTAATTATGGAAAATCTAGTATCGGGTGAAAATAAAATCTTGTATATGGGTCTAGATGGGTCTTTAATACCTCTTAGTGATATACGTCCAATGGATGATGAACTATCCAAAAATGGGATTGCACAGCAAAAAGCTCTTAAAAAAATGCCGGGATTTACAATAAATGTAGCGTTTGGTGCAATGG